>JAHYYD010000070.1 GCA_019425105.1 Actinomycetota bacterium | reverse complement strand
TGGTGGCTGCCAGCATGCTGTCAGAAGTAGGGGTTTACGGTAAACGTTGGGTCTGGCGTGAAGCAGAATGTCGCTCCACCGGGATTGGGGGTGAACCAGACGATGCCGGAGTGGGCGCGTGAGAGGGTGAAGGTGCCGACTCCGTCGATGGTTGTAGATTCTCCTAGGTGGAGCTGCGAGACCCGGGCAAAGACCCTGAAATGGCTATTGCTCTGCGATGTTAGGGCGATTCCGGCAGACTCAACTCCCATGTTGATTCTTCCCGTGGAGCCGAAGAATATGGGGGTCCCGTCCGGCAGGAAACCTAAAGGAGGCGTGGACTGGCGCGGAATAAAGGTAATGGAGTATTGGCCGTCGCAGGAAATGAGGGTGCCTGTTTGGAATCGTTTCCAGGGCCAGGCGTAGGCGATGTGTGCGTATGTCCAGGGGATGACGAAGGCCAGGACGAGGACGGCCACGACGATGGCGCGAATGCGTGCGGGTTTGATGCTCATGGGATACTCCCAACGGTGACATCGCCAAAGTTGGCGTAGAAATCTTTCCAGCTCATGGTGAAACTCGCATCCGTATGCACACCGTTGTCGCCGCTAAGGTAGTTGCGGCCCCACGGATTTGTGAGGGTGACGCCATTCTCGTCTGCTCCAACCACCGTATACGCATGTTGGGAGACAATCTGAATTTTCTCGCGAGCCCCGTCGGGGGTGGTGACGGTCGTGTCATGTGTGAACATACTGGATTCTGCGACAACGGGTCTCTCCGCTTTGATGCCGTTGACAGCAGCTTCTTTCATGGCGTCTCGATCAAATCCACCCTTAAAAGTCGGTGTGGCGTTCTCACCGGAGATATCTTTCATTGTCCAAGCGCTGAAGCTTCCTGACGCCCCCCACGTGGGGAACTTGCCACGCGTTCCTCCCATGTGCGACTGAACGAAGGCCTTTTCGAAGATGGAAGCAATGTCCGCATGTGTATCGTTTCCATTGCCGTGAACGAGAACGTCCTGCACGAAGACGCGTTGGTAGCCGCCGTCATATCCGGGCAGAGTGACGAAGAAACCGACAAATTTATTATCGGAGTCGTAGAGAGGAGTGATCATCTTTGCGAGATGTTCGCGTCCTTTCGCGGTTTGGTTGTAAGCGTTGAGTGAGGCGAGTAAGTGACAGTCGCCAATGCGGCCCTGATCGATGTCGAAAAGAGAGGACGAAGGGTCAGCTAGCCGATCGAGTATTTTTTGCAGTTCTGTATCTGTCAGGGGGCGAGTATCCCCATAATCGAGCGTGTTCTTGACGCCATGTGATGTTTCCTCATGAATATCCTCTGGCGTGAAATATAGGGCCTCTCTGAGAAAAGCAGCCGTATTCAATGCTTCCTCTGACAGGATATATTTCGCATCGTCGTAGGATTTCTGGAGATAAGCTAGTTCGCCCTCAATCTCAGCATCATGACTTGATCTGGTTTCTGGAGGCATTGCTTGGTACTGCTCCCACAATTCGTCTGCTTGGGCGCGGATGTTGTTGACTGATCTGATGACCGACTCCAGGGTAAAGTAGTAGCTCTTCAGAGCGTCGGCAGCCTGGAGGCAGCCATCTTCCCAAATGTTGATCTCTTTTTGTTCCGCTGTTGCACTGTTGATAAAGGCCTCTTTAGCGAGTCCTGTCCAATCCTCACACGTACTGATAGCGCCGGTGAGGCTTGTGCCCAAATCGCGAATATCTCGCCTGCGATTTCTGATTTCGTTTTGGCTCGACCAAAGTGCGCCAAGGTCTCCTGTTACTGCTGGGAAGCGCTGTGAAAACCGTGTTGACATGATTGCCCCATTCCTACAGCTTGGCTCGAAGGGCTGCGAAGAACTCCGCTGCTTCATCGTCGGTGTCTTCGGATGCTTGTGCGGTGGCATGTAGGCTGTCGGAGCATCCATTGAGCCATGTTCGCGTCGTTTGGCCGCGCTTGTTGTACATGGAGACGAAGTAGGCCAGTGCCTCCTCCACAACGGTGTCTCCACAGTCGAAGGAATCATCCGACTTGGTGAGCTCCAAGTCGGACATTCTGTCGGCCAAGCGACTCATAAGTGCTGATGCCTCTTGGACATCCGCAGGATTCATCTGAAAATCGCTCATGGCATCCTCCTCGATGTCGTGCTTAACAGAGGGACTTTAGTGGGGGAGAGCACAATATGCAAATCTCGGGTGAAGGGACTATGCGTGTTGCTGTGCTGCCCAGCTGGACATCAGACCGTGGTGCCTCCTGTTGATCCGTTCGGTGTCCGCGCTGTGCTCAGGACGTTGCCTCTGGGCCTGCGGTGGTCCCTAGCCTTCGGAGGCTCACTGTTGGGCCTGACCATTGTGAGTTGGTGTCGCACTCGGCCGCTGTTCCTTGGTGTCCGAGCCTCCCTGTCGGGTGCTGTGGTGCCCGACGCCGGGGCCGATGTGGGGGTTTTGCACTACACGAGGCCCTCTGACGGCGTGTCGCCGGCGTGTCGCACCCTCATGTAGTGCAATTCCCCCGCCTCGCAGGCAGTCTGAAGGCCCCAGCGCACAAAACGCAGACCACCTCGGCGAAAAATGGTGAAAAAGGACTGTTTCAGGTGAAGTGGTCTGTGTTTTGGGCGCTCCCGGCAGCGTGAACTGCTCACGCTCGCATCGACCGGAACGTAGCTGGGTACTCATGTATGCATCGGTGAGGTCCTGGCCTTTCTGCTGCGCACGCGTCGGAGCTCCTGGCCGGGGTTCTGGTGAAGCAGCACGAGTTGTGCGCTCGAAGGGTAACCCTTGAATGTGCACGCAAACCCCTTGATACGCACGTAAACCGCTAGATGTGCGTGCGGGCGGCGCTGCCCACACGCACATCATCGGGTTAACGTGCGAGGTGTCGGGCCCACACGCAGATCATCGGGCCTACGTGCGCCTTCTGGGGCCCGCGCACTGGAGGCGATGCAGTAGGCACATCAATGAACGACACACGACCACCTACAACAGTACGCCCGCGACAAAGCCGAAAAGCCACCACAAAACCAACATGTTTTGTCTTTTTACCCCAGAAGCCAACAAGGCAACGAAAAAGCGTGACACCTCTGCGGTGTCACGCTGGCGGGGGTGGGGCGCGTGTCGTTCACGCGCCCCGCATTAGTTCAGGCGCGAGTGCGAGCGATCGAGAGGATCGCGGGGGAGACGATCAGGGCGGTCAGGGCGATAACGACCGCGAAGACGACCGACGCGACCGAGGCGACCTGCAGGGCGGCGAACACGCCGAGGGCCGCGAGGGCGACGATGAGGGCCACGAGCACGGAGGCCGAGGCGGTGGCCTGGGACATGGTGGGAGCGGTTTCAGCCTTGACGATGTTGTTCATGGGGTTCTCCTTGAGAATGTCTTCGCGCGGAAACGCGAAGCGCGCCCCGCACGCCAGCGTGTGTGGGCCTTGTTGGCCCGTGTCGCCCGGGTGAGCGACGGTATTGAAAAAGGGAGGTGACTCGTGGTCGCCCCCCTTGGTGCAGTCACAATGCTACGCCGATTTCACCGATTGGTCTATACCTCGCAATCCCTTGTAAGGCATGGCACAAGCATCGTAAAAACCAGTTAAAACGCAGTTGTGTCACCGAAAAAATTATGTGCGAGATGGGTGAGGAACGTGCCGTTTCATGCAAGTGTGCCCGAGTGGGAACTCCACCCGGGCACACAGTGTCACTCGGCTCGTGCCACATTCACAGCTTGGAGGCCCTTTGGTCCTTCAATCGCCTCATATTCGACCTTCTCGCCCTCTAGAAGAGTGCGGCGCCCAGACTGGCCGATGATGTTTGAATAGTGCACGAAGACGTCGCCGGATTCGTCATCAGGAGTGATGAATCCGAAGCCTTTGGCGTCGTTGAACCATTTGATGGTCCCGGTAGCCATGGGCCCTCCTTCGTGTTCGCCCCAACGCTGGGGCACCGTTCGGCTCCATCTGCGGAGCCGACATGGTCCCGTCGACCCGGCCCGGCATTGATGCCCCCGGACTGGGCGTGCGGAATCACACTTATACGGTACCGCACTCGCAGCCAAAATGTGGCTGACCTGCGCAATCGCGATGAAGAAGTTTTCGGCGCAACGCCGCTACTTAACTCCACTCAGTCGAACCGGAACGATGGCCTGCACGTCCTCGCCCTCGAAGTCCACGCTCCCGATCGCCACGTCCACCCCGAAGACGCGAGCGAGGGTCTCCGCGTTCATGACGGAGGAGGCGGGACCGACCACGGCCTCGTGCGTGGAGGAGAAGAGCGCGACCTGGTCGGCGACGCGCAGGGCGTGCGCCGGGTAGTGCGTGTTCATGATGACGGCGAGGCCTCGGTCCCTCACGAGGCGCTCGAGGAGTCCCAGGACGATCAGCTGGTTGCGGAAATCCAGGCCGGTCTCCGGCTCGTCGAGCACGAGAACGCGCGGGTCGGCGACGAGGGCCCGGGCGATGAGGATCATCTGGAATTGGCCGCCCGACATGGTCGCGCAGGGCATCTCGGCCAGGTGGGAGGCGCCCACCTCGTCGAGGACGTCACGGGCCATGCGCTCCTCGCGCGCTCCGGGCTGCGCGAGGGTGCGCATGTGCGGGGCTCGCCCGACCATCACCATCTCGAGGCCGGTGAGCGCCACGTTGGATGCGTTGCGGGCCTGCGGCACGTAGGACAGGACGCGGCCCAGCGCCCGTGTCGACATCGACGAAATGGGGGTGCCGTCGATGAGTGTGCGCCCGCTGTCCCACTTCTGCAGGCCGATCATGGTGCGCAGCAGCGTCGTCTTTCCGGCGCCGTTGGGCCCCAGGATCGCCAGAAGCGAGCGCTCGGGTACGTCGAAGGACACGTTCGTCAGGATCGGGGAGGGTGCGCCCGGATAGGTGAAGGTCGCGTTCTCGACGCTGATCATCGTGCTCCTCCCGTCCGGCGCAGGAGCACGATAAAGAAGGGCGCGCCGATGATGGCCGTCAGGATCGAAATGGGGATCTCCGAGGCCGACAGGGAGCGCGCGAGCGTATCGATGACGATCATGAGCGCCGACCCGAGCAGCAGTGAGACGGGGATGACCGCGCGGTTGTTCTGCCCGCACAGCATGCGTGCGCAGTGCGGCACGAGCAGGCCGACCCAGCCGACCTGGCCGCACATCGAAATGACCGAGGCCGTGATGACCGTCGAGGCGACGATGAGGATGGCCCGCATGAGGGAGACGTTGACGCCGGCTGAGCGGGCCTCGTCCTCTGAGAGGGAGAGGATGTTGAGCTGCCAGCGCAGCGCCACGATGACGACGACTCCCGCGATGATGAAGGGGGCACCCAGTGCGATCTGGTGGTAGGTGACTGCGGCGAGCGAGCCCATGAGCCAGTAGGTGATCTCCGGGAGCTGACTTGTCGGGTCGGCCGTCAGCTTGAGGAGTGAGAGGACCGCGTTCGCCAGGGCGGACACGATGACGCCGCCGAGCACGAGCGTGATCACATTGAAAGAACCCGTGCGCGTGCGCGAAATCGCCGTCGTGAACGCCATCGTCGCCAGGCCCGCCGCGAGGGCCGCGGCCTGCACGCCGATCAGGTTCCAGTCCAGCAACAGGGCGATGACCGCGCCGACGCACGTGCCCGCCGCGACGCCCAGGGTGTCCGGCGTGGCCAGGGGGTTAGAGAACAGCGACTGGAACGAGGCTCCGGCAACCGACAGGCCCCCGCCGATCAGGATCGCGACGATGATGCGCGGCGCGCGCAGGTCAAACACGACCGAGTTGACGCGCGCGGGCACCGCTGGGCCTCCCCAGAACCTCGCACGCACCGCCGCGACCACGTCCTCCAGGGACACGGAAAAACGGCCAATCAGCATGGCCGCCGCCGCGCACACGACGATGAGGGCGATCAGCGTGGGGACCACCCACACGCGTAGCCGCCCATTCCTGGTCAACACAGATGTCATGATGTTCTCTCCCCGACGCTCACCGGGCGTCTCACGCACAAGGTGCCCCGGCCTCGTCGATAGGGAGACGAGGCCGGGGTCAGGTATCAGGACGCGGCGTCCGGGTTGACGATGGCGCGGGCCTGCTCGTCCGTGAGCGTGAAGTTGTACATCTTCTGGTAGTAGTCCTTCGTCATGGCTACGAGGTCAACGTCGGAGAACTGCTCCGGGTACAGGGACGCTCCGATCCAGTTGGCGACGATGGGAGCATCCGGGTTCGGGGTGAACCAGTTCCACATGCCCAGGCCGGTGGAGTAGACGCGGCCGGACTTCACGGAGCTGAGGGTGGACAGGTCCACGCCCTCGACCGAGTTCGTCAGGACGGTGTTCGCCGTCATGTTCGACATGCCCTTGCCGGTCACGAGGAGGACCTGGGGATCCCACGTGAGGACCTGCTCGAAGGTGACGGGCGTGTGCGAGGTGTCGGTGTCGCGCGAGACGTTCGTGTAGTTCAGCGAGTCGGCCCATTCGTTGGTGAACCAGCCGTCCTTGCCGCCCGCGACCGCGAGCTGGCCGTCGGCCGCGCCCATGAGGACCATCGTCGAGACCTTCTGGTCCTCGGGGACCTTCGCGGTGCGCGCGCGGGCGTCAGCGACCAGGTCCTTGCCGAGCGCGATCTTGTCGGCCATGTGGCCATCCTGGTTAAAGACGTCCTCGAGGAGTTCCATCCACTGCGTGTACGTCTCCGAGGGGTTCCCCATCGTCGTGAAGCCGACGGCCGGGATGCCGGCCTTGCGGAACATTTCTCCGTGTTCCTTGTTGAAGGCGTTGTAGAAGACGACGTCCACGTTCAGGTTCAGGAGGGCCTCGGCGTTGAGCTCGCCCTTGTCGTAGTAGCTGGTGTCCACCTGCATCATTTCGGGCGCCATCTCGGCGGCGATCGTCTGGCTCATGGCCTTGACGCGGGCGGCGCTCATGCCCACCAGGTAGGGGGCCTTGCCGTCGAAGTAGGCCAGGTAGGTGGATTCGATGGGGATCTGGTCGATGGCGACGCGGGTGATCGTGGCGGGCAGGACGACCTCGTTGCCCGCGTGGTCGGTGATCGTGCGCGTCGACGAGGCCGAGGCCTCCTGGGTGGTCTGCTCTGATTGGGCGGTGGTGGAGCCGGAGCCGCCCGCGCAGGCGGTGAGAGCCAAGGTGGCGGTGGCCAGGATTGCGGTCAGGGTGGCGAGGCGGGTTTTCATTGGGTCCTCTCGTGTTTTTGGGATTACGAGGGAAATGCTACACAAAATTAGGTGCCCCTCACAAGGGTGAGTGTGGCATTATGACACGGTGTTTTTTCCTTGGATCTTGCGGGGAGCGTTGGTGTGCGAGGCGTGGCCACGGCCTCGTCGATCCCTTCGCGGGGGAGCGGGACGCAGATGAGCATGGCCGTTTTTATCCTGGTGCTGATAGGTAGATGCGCGTGGAAGGAGCGTTATGGCTGCGGAGCTTGATCTGGAGCGTGCCCTCGTCATCGGGGTCGCGTCGAGTGCCCTGTTCGACCTGGAGGAGTCCGACGCGGTGTTCCGCGAGCAGGGCGAAGAGAAGTATCGGGAGTATCAGCGCGAGCATCTCGATGATGTGCTCGAACCGGGCGTCGCGTTTCCCTTTATTCGCCGCCTCCTCGACCTGAATGACCTGTCGGATCAGGAACGGCTGGTGGAGGTCGTGATCCTCTCGCGCAACGACCCGGAGACCGGGATGCGGGTCATGCGCTCCGTCAAGCGCCATGGTTTGGACATTACGCGCGCGATCTTCATGCAGGGACGTGCCCCTTACCGCTTCATGAAGCCGCTGCGCATGTCCCTCTTCCTCTCCGCGAACGAGGATGATGTGCGCGAGGCGATCGACATGGGATTTGCGGCGGGGCATGTCATGGGCCACGCGGCCCCCGATGACGGGGACGCGGACCTGCGCATAGCCTTCGATTTTGACGGCGTGCTGGCTGACGATTCGGCCGAGCGTGTGTTCCAGAGCGAGGGGTTGGACGGGTATCAGGAGAGCGAGAGCGCCCTGGCCGAGGTGCCTCTCGACCGCGGGCCAATGGCCGATTTTCTGGAGAAAATCAACCGGATTCAGGGGATCGAGGACTCGAAAAGTGTGGATGATCCGTCGGGGTATCGACGCAGGGTGCACGTCGCTGTGGTGACGGCTCGGAGCGCCCCCGCGCATGAGCGTGCGATCAACTCGATCCGAGGGTGGGGCCTGCGAGTCAACGACGCCTTCTTCCTTGGCGGCATCGACAAGGGGCCCATCCTGGAGGTGCTGCGCCCGCACATTTTCTTCGATGATCAGCGCCGCCACGTGGAAGGCGCGGCGCTCTCCACCCCGAGCGTCCACATCCCCTTCGGTGCGATCAACAGGGACTAGGCGTTGGGGCTTGTCGCTCGGTGCAGGTCGGTGATTTCGTCGGGTCAAGCGGCCCGGCGGTCGCAGATGTGGGCGGGGCCTGGGAGACTAGACACATGAGCTCATCCGCGCGCGATGCCCGCCGCCTCACCCCCGTCGAGGTGGCGACCGCTGGCGCGCTCTCGGGCCTGGCCGTCACCTTCGGCCTAATCGCCGCGGTCACCCCCGTCTTTCAGCTCTTCTTCCAAGTCGCCACGGCCGTCCCCCTCGCGATGGTCTCCCTCACGCACCGGCCCCGAGCCGCGATCGCAGCCTTCGCCTCGACGATCCTCCTCGCCGTCGCGGTCGGTGGCCTGGCCACGGCTGGCCGCTCCTTCCAAGCCGCCCTCGTCGGCCTCATCATCGGCTTCCTCCACAAGAAACGCGCCTCCTGGCTCTCCGTCTGTGGGGTCGCCGCCGGGCTCGGCATCGTGTGGGGCATCGGCACCGACATCGCGTTTTGGATCCTGTCCGACCTGCGCACCCTCGGCCTCGAAAGCATCCAAAAGACCCTCGACGGCTTCCTGAAACTCATCGGCCACATCCCCCATTCCAGCGGCTTCGTCGACGCGGGCCACCAGCTCGGCCAATGGTTCGTCGACTGGTGGTGGATCTGGATCCCCATCACGCGCTTCATCGGCGTGGCCTTCCTGGTCCTCGCCGCCCGCTGGCTCCTCGGTGCCATCCTCAGCCGCATCTCCCTCGACGCGGGCTGGGACCCACTCCTGGAGGCGACCGCCCGCTCCGCGCATTCGCGCGCCGAGGCCCCGGCCTCGTCCCCCCTGCCCCTGACCCTCACCGACGTCGACTTCACCTACCCGGGCGCCGACCATCCGGCCCTGAGCGGCGTCACCCTTAGCTTCGAACGGCCCGAATACACCGTCGTCCTCGGACACAACGGGTCGGGCAAATCCACCCTCGCCCTCCTGCTCGCGGGCGCCGAACCCGGCTCTGGGACGCGAGCGGGCGGCGGGGTCCTCGGGGCTGTCGGCGGGACCGCCCTCGTGGGGCAGCGCTCCGAACTCCTCGTTCTCGGACAGAGTGTCGCCGAAGATGTCACCTGGGGCATGAGCGCCACGCAGATCGCCGGCCTCGACCTCGACGAGCTGCTCGCCAGTGTTGGCCTCTCCGGCCTCGCCGACGCCGACCCACGCTCCCTCTCCGGCGGGCAGCTCCAACGCCTCGCGCTCGCGGGCGCGCTCGCGCGCTCCCCGCGCCTGCTCATCTCCGACGAATCCACCGCCATGATCGACCGCGCGGGCCGCGCCGAGATGCTCGACCTCCTCGCCTCCCTGCCCGCGCGCGGGATCGCCGTCGTCCACATCACCCACGACCCCGCCGAAAGCGCGCGCGCCGACCGCGTCATTACAATCGACGCCGGGCGCATCGTCTCCGACCGTCGCACGGGGGAGGGGAGCGTTGTCATAGACGGGGTTCGCATCGCCGAGGCCGGGGATCCTCCCGCTTCCCCCGTCCCTGCAGCGTCGGGCCTGTCTGCGTCTGCCGCGGCGGGCGCGCCCGCCCTCATCAACGCCGACCACCTGTGGGCGGACCGCGTCGCGCACACCTACGACCTCGGCACCCCCTGGGAGAAGCCCGTCCTGCGCGACGTCAG
>JAHYYD010000007.1 GCA_019425105.1 Actinomycetota bacterium | reverse complement strand
GCCGACCAGGTCCGCATCATCCCCGGCCCCGTCTCCGTGGCCGGCATCGACCGCGTCGACGAGCCCGTCGCCTCCCTGCTGGGCCGCTTCGAGGCCGCCGCAGCCTCGCGTCTGACCGACTCCGGCGTCGTGGCGACCCCGGTCGCCTCCCGCCTGGGCAACGGCAAGCCCGCTGCCACCCGCGAGGAATGGCTGCGCAAGGTCCCCTTCATCTCGTGGACCGGCCACCTCATGACGAACCCCGCCGCCATCCTCGATGAGGAGCGCGTCTCCCTGAATCCGACTGACACCGGCGTTGACATGGTCATCCACCTGGACACCGCGTGGGATAACGACCCGCGCGGCACCGACAAGCACGCCGTGCGCGAGCTGGTCTTCCCGCTGGTCATCTCCGGTGAAGACGGCGCCGTCCCCGTCATTGACGAGGCCAAGCTGCCCCAGCACATGTACGCGATGCTCGCGGCCACCGCCGGCGTGACCTCCGTGTCCGTCGCGGGTGACACCGTGGACGCGCTGCCCGTCATGGTTCCCTCCACCAAGTCCGTCTTCGGCGAGGCCCACTACTCCTTCACGCTGGCCCCCACGCTGGGCTTCGACCACGCCGAGGCCACGGGTGCCGCCCTGCCCGCCAACTACGAGCTCGCGGCTTGGGCGCCCGACGCCCTGCTCGGCCCGGCCTGGCCGGCGATCTACGCGGCCCTGGGTTCGGCTATCCACAACGACTACCCGGTCATCGAGGGCCTGCTCAACGCCGTCCACCTCGATCACTCGATCACCCTGACGTACACGCCCGAGCAGATGCTCGCGCGCGGCATGTCGACGATCGACGTAACCAGCCACGTGGCCGCCGTCGATGAGTCTTCCTCCGGCCGTATCGTGACGGTCGCCCTGGAGCTGACTTCCAACGGTGAGTACGTGGGCTCCACGCAGGAGCGCTTCGCTATCCGCGGCCGTGCCACCGGCAACCGCGCTCCCTCCGAGGCCGCGCCCTTCGGCGGCGCGACCATCGAGGTCGTGGACACGCCCCGCTCGGTCCTGCGTCGCGTGAGCGTCAAGGCCCCCGACGACATGACGCCGTTTGCGATCGTGTCGGGCGACTACAACCCGATCCACACCTCCTACGCGGCCGCCAAGGTCGCGGGCATGGACGCCCCCCTCGTGCACGGCATGTGGCTGTCGGCCACCGCTCAGCACGCAGCAGAGGCGGTTGTCGCCGACCAGGGCGGCGCCCAGATCGCCGGCTGGACGTACTACATGTACGGCACCGTCGACCTGAACGACGAGGTCGAGATCACCGTCGAGCGCGTCGGTCGCGTCGTCGGCGGCGGCCTGTCCCTCGAGGTCACCTGCCGCATCAACAAGCAGGTCGTGTCTCGCGCCTCCGCCTACACCTTCGCGCCGAAGGTCGCCTACGTCTACCCCGGCCAGGGCATCCAGAGCGCCGGCATGGGCCTCGACGAGCGCACCAAGTCCAAGGCTGTCGACGAGGTCTGGCGCCGCGCGGATGCACACACCCGCTCGGCGATGGGCTTCTCCATCCTGTCGATCGTGCGCGATAACCCGACCGAGATCGTGGCGCGCGGCGTGACCTACCGTCACCCCGAGGGCGTCCTGAACCTCACCCAGTTCACCCAGGTCGCGCTCGCGACGCTGGCAATCGGCCAGACGGCGCGCATGCGCGAAGAGGGTGTCCTGGTTCCCGGCGCTGCCTTCGCGGGCCACTCGCTGGGCGAGTACGACGCGCTGGCAGCCTACGCGGAGGTATTCCCCCTCGAAACCGTCCTCGACCTGGTCTTCCAGCGCGGTTCCACGATGCACTCGCTCGTGCCCCGCGACGAGAACGGCCGTTCGAACTACCGCATGGGTGCCCTGCGTCCGAACCAGTTCGGCGTCGACGATGCCCACGTCGTGGAGTACGTCGACTCGATCGCTCAGGCCTCGGGTGAGTTCCTCCAGATCGTGAACTTCAACCTGGCGGGTCAGCAGTACGCGGTCGCCGGCACGGTCGCGGGCCTGAAGGCCCTCGAGGAGGACGCCTCCAAGCGCGCCGCCGAGCGTGGCGGCAAGCGCCCCTTCATGTACGTTCCCGGCATCGACGTGCCCTTCCACTCCACCGTCCTGCGCAGCGGTGTGGCGGACTTCCGCACGAAGCTCGACGAACGTATTCCCGCGCAGATCGATCCCGCGAAGCTCGTGGGCCGCTACATCCCCAACCTGGTGGCGCGTCCCTTCGAGCTCACCCGCGAGTTCGCCCAGTCCATCCTCGACGTGGTTCCCTCCGATACGGTGCGCGAGCTGCTCGAGACGGAAGGCGCGTGGGACGCGGCCCTGGCCAACCCGGGTGTCCTGACCCGCACGCTGCTCATCGAGCTGCTGTGCTGGCAGTTCGCCTCCCCGGTGCGCTGGATCGAGACGCAGCGCGTGCTGCTCTCGACCGAAGAGGCCGCCCCCGGCGTTGCTGGCCTGGGCGTCGATGAGGTCGTCGAGGTCGGCCTGGGTGCCGCCCCGACGCTGGCCAACCTGGCAGCGCGTACCCTGCTCGCACCCGAGTTCGCGCTCTCGCGCGTGGATGTCTTCAACGTCCAGCGCGACGAGTCCCGCGTCTACGCGACCGATGTCGCCGTGATCGAGGACGATGAGGACGATGAAATTACCCCGGAGGCTCCCGCCGCCGAGGCAGCTCCCACGCCCGCACCGGCCGCCCCCGCGCCCGAGGCTACTCCGGCGCCTGCCCCCGCGGCTCCGACCGGCGGCCCCTCGGGTGCCGACGTCGCGGACCTGCCCTTCACGGCGTCCTCCGCGATTCACGCGCTGCTGGCGCTGTCCGCGAAGATCCGCATCGACGAGGTCGGCGCCACCGACACGACCGAGTCGCTCACCAACGGCGTCTCCTCGCGTCGCAACCAGCTGCTCATGGACATGTCCTCCGAGCTGGGCCTGAACTCGATCGACGGTGCCGGCGAGGCCGATGTGGCCACGCTGTCCGCGACGGTCGACAAGGCTGCCAAGGGTTACAAGCCCTTCGGCCCGGTTCTGGCCGAGGCCGTCAAGGAGCGCACGCGCAAGCTGTTCGGTGCTGCTGGCGTCAAGGCGGGCCGTATCACGGAGCGTGTCACCGGAACGTGGCAGCTGGGCACCGGCTGGGCGCATCACGTCACCGCCGAGATCGTCCTGGGTACCCGTGAGGGTGCCTCGACCCGCGACGGTGATCTGGCGACCCTGCCGCTGGATGCTCCGACGAACGCCGCCGGTGTCGATGCCCTCATCGATGCTGCCGTGGCCGCCGTTGCTGCCCGCGAAGGCATCGCCGTGTCCCTGCCCAGCGCTGGCGGTTCTGCCGGTGGCGGTGTCGTCGACTCCGCTGCTCTCGATGCCTACGCCGCATCCGTGACGGGTGAGGACGGCGTCCTGGCCAAGACCGCTCGCACGATCCTGTCCGAACTGGGACTGAACGCCCCCGCCCCCACCGGCGAGGATTCCTCCGATGACGCGCGCGTCATCGACGCAGTCGCGGCCGAGCTCGGTTCGGGCTGGGTCGACCTCGTCGAGCCTCGCTTCGATGCCGCGCGCGCCGTCCTGCTGGACGACCGCTGGGCATCCGCCCGTGAGGATGTCGCCCGCTACGTCGCCGAAGGCACCCTCGCCGAGGGTGCGTCCTTCGTGGGCACCGGTCGCGCAGTGGCCGAACAGGCCTCGTACTGGGCGAACCGCCTGCGCGGCGAGGGCGATCACGAGCGCGCCGCTCGCCTGGAGCAGATCGCGGCCGACGCGCTCTCCTCCTCGGACGAGCTGCCCTACGCCAGCGACGTCGCAGTGGTCACCGGCATGACCCCCGCCTCCATCGGCGGCGCGGTCGTGGGCGGCCTGCTCGCCGGCGGCGCAACCGTCATCGCAACCTCCTCGTCGATCTCGGCCGCGCGCCTGGCCTTCGCCAAGGAGCTCTACCGCACGCACGCCGCAGGCGGCGCGAAGCTGTGGCTGGTTCCCGCTAACCTGGCCTCCTACCGCGACGTCGACGCGCTCGTGGAGTGGATCGGCACCGAGCAGACCAAGTCCGTGGGCGCCGACATTAAGGTGACCAAGGAAGCCTTGGTCCCGACGCTGTTCTACCCCTTCGCAGCCCCGCGCGTCTCCGGCACGCTGGCCGACGCGGGTCCTGCCTCCGAGAACCAGATGCGACTGCTGCTGTGGAGCGTCGAGCGCTCCATTGCCGGTCTGTGCGCAATCGGTTCCGACACGCACGCCGACCACCGCCTGCACGTCGTGCTGCCCGGTTCCCCCAACCGCGGCATCTTCGGCGGCGACGGCGCGTACGCTGAGGCGAAGGCCTCCTTCGACGCGATCGCGACCCGCTGGGCGGCAGAGCCGATCTGGGGTTCGCGCGTGTCGATCGCTCACCCGCGTATCGGTTGGGTGCGTGGCACCGGCCTCATGGGCGGTAACGACCCGATGGTCGCCGCCGTCGAGGCTGCGGGTGTTCGCACCTGGTCGACCAAGGAAATGGCCGAGCAGCTGCTCGCGCTCTCGAGCACCGAGGTCCGCGCCCAGGCTGCCTCCGCTCCGGTGGATGCCGACCTGACCGGTGGCCTGGACTCCTCCATCGACCTGCGCGCCCTGCGCGCCCAGGCAGAGGCCGCAGCCCCCGAGGCCCCCACATCGGAACCGGTTGCGACCGTGTCCGCGCTGCCCTCGCCCTCGCAGGTCACCGTGCCGCACGTCGAGCCGTCACAGTGGGGTCACACCACCGCGTCGCTGGCCGACACGGTCGTCATCGTCGGTCACGGCGAGGTCGGCCCGTGGGGCAGCGCTCGTACCCGCGTCCAGGCCGAGCTCGGCATCCACACCGACGGCACCGTCGAGCTCACCCCTGCGGGCGTGCTTGAACTCGCCTGGATGACCGGCCTGCTGACCTGGTCGGACACCCCCGTGGGCGGCTGGTACGACAAGGACGACCAGCTGGTCCCCGAGTCGGAGATCTTCGATCGCTACCGCGACGAGGTCGTGGCCCGCTCCGGCGTGCGCTTCTTCCACGACGATGGCCCGCTGCACGACGGCTACACGCCCGAGTCCGCGATGGTCTTCCTGGACCGCGACATCACGTTCACGGTCGAGGACGAGGCCGAGGCTCGCTCCTACGCCGAGGCTGACCCGCAGTTCACCGTGGTCGAGCAGACCGCGTTCGGTGAGTGGCAGGTGACCCGCAAGTCCGGCGCCCAGGTGCGCGTGCCTCGTCGCGCGACCCTCAACCGCCGCATCGGTGGTCTGTTCCCCACCGACTTCGATCCGGCTCGCTGGGGTATCCCGGCCTCGATGCTGGACTCGATCGACCCGATCGCCGTGTGGAACCTGGTCTCCACCGTCGACGCGTTCGTGTCCGCTGGCTTCAGCCCCGCCGAGCTGCTGCGCGTCGTCCACCCGGCGACCGTGGCCTCCACGCAGGGCACCGGCTTCGGTGGCATGCGCTCGATGCACAAGCTGTTCGTCGACCGCTTCCTGGGCGAGGATTACCCGCAGGACATCCTGCAGGAGACCCTGCCCAACGTCGTGGCTGCACACACGATGCAGTCCTACGTGGGCGGCTACGGCTCGATGATCAACCCGGTCGGAGCCTGCGCGACCGCCGCGGTCTCCATCGAAGAGGGCGTCGACAAGATCAAGGCTGGCAAGGCTGACTTCGTCGTGGCCGGCGCGATTGACGACATCCAGGTCGAGTCGATCGTGGGCTTCGGCGCCATGAACGCGACGGCGAACTCGAACGAGCTGCTCGCTCGTGGCATCTCCTCGCGCTTCGTCTCACGCGCTAACGACCGCCGTCGCGGCGGCTTCGTCGAGGCGCAGGGCGGTGGCACCGTGCTGCTGACCCGCGCGTCGGTGGCGCTCGACATGAACCTGCCGGTCCTGGCAGTCGTCGGACACGCGCAGACCTTCAGCGATGGTGCGCACACCTCGATTCCGGCGCCCGGCCTGGGTGCCCTCGCGGTGGCGCGCGGCGGACGCGATTCGGTCATCGCCCGCAACCTCGGCGAGCTCGGCGTGGGTATCGACGACGTGGCCTTCGTGTCCAAGCACGACACGTCCACGAACGCCAACGACCCCAACGAGTCGGATCTGCACACCCGCGTCGGCATGGCGCTGGGCCGTACCCCCGGCAACCCGCTGCTGGTCATCTCGCAGAAGACCCTCACGGGTCACGCGAAGGGCGGCGCGTGCGTGTTCCAGGTGGGCGGCATTATCGACGTGTTCCGCACGGGTCTGATCCCCGCGAACGTCGCGCTGGATTGCGTCGACGACGCGATGGAGCAGTACAGTCCGCTCGTGTGGCTGCGTTCCCCGCTCAACCTGTCCTCGCGTGGACCAGTGCGTGCGGCGTTCGCAACCTCGCTCGGCTTCGGTCACGTCTCCGGCTTCCTGGCGCTGGTCAACCCGGCCGCCTTCGAGGCCATCGTGGAGCGCGAGGCCGGACGCGAGCGCCTCGAGGCGTGGCGCACCGCGTCGGATCGCCGACTGCGCAACGGCCAGCGTCACATCGAGATGGGCATGCTGGGCCACGCCCCGCTGTTCACCTCGGTCGAGGGTCGCCGCCTGCCCGACGACCCGGCTGCCGGCATCGCGGGTGACGCGCACGAGGTTGAGGCCGCGATCCTGCTGGATCCGTCGGCACGCCTCGGCGAAGACGGCTTCTACCACCTGCCGGAAGGCAAGTGAGCGATGCGCGGACTCGGCGTTGACCTGGTCTCCCTCCCTGAGTTTGCCGCTCAGGTGAGGGAGCCGGGGTCGGCCTTCCTGGACGGCGTTCTGACGCCCAGGGAGGCCCGCCGGGTCCGCGCCCGCGCTGCCGCCACCTCTGGCGCTCAGCCCGGTTCCGCCCGCTATGACGAGGCCGTGGCCCGTCACGCGGGCGGCCTGTGGGCCGCGAAAGAGGCCTTCGTGAAGGCCTGGTCGTGTGCCCTCTTCGGTACTCCGCCCCTCATCGGCGAGACCGACATGGATTGGCGCGAGGTTGAGGTGATCCACGACGAGTGGAACCGCCCCGCGATCGTGCTGCACGGACGAGTCGCCGCCGCGTGTGACGTCTCGCTCGGGGCGCGCTCCACGTGGAGTGTGCTCGTCTCTATCAGCCACGACGGGACGTGCGCCATCGCGCAGGTCGCGATCGTGGATGCGCCCTCCTAAGCGGCGTCGGACGGTTCGAGCGCATCATCGTCATGAGGCTCGAACGACGCGTTTTTCGTCGCATCGGCACCGGCGTGGTCCACCGCCGAATAGTCGAAGCATGACGCAGTGTTTCCGCTCGGGGTCGAGGATTCAACCTCAGCACCAACGCACCCCTCCAATGTGCCCACAGGCGTCAGGTCGCCTCCCGCTGCCGGAGCGTGAAGCGTCGGCCCTCTATCCTGTGTGCCTGCCTCATCGGGTAGCATCTCCGTTCCTCCATCCGGGGCAACAGCTTCAGTGTGCGGCTGGTTCGTGAGCTCGGTCTCCGCTCCCGGCCCCTGCGACATCACCGCAGAACCCGGCCCCGACCTCGTCGAATAGGGATCACCCTCCGTGCCTCCCGCGGCTTCGTCGGTCGAGTGCGCGCCATTCTTTCTGAACTGGGAGGTCCCCCGCGCCAGATCATGGCCGACCGAGGAGGCCCGGTAGACGATCGATGATCTAATCTGTCCTGCCCCATCGACCCACCCGTTGGGAACGGGCCGGGCAACCACCACGACGGGGTCGCCTTTGCGGCAGCTGCGGAACACGTTGGAGGCGAGCGTGTCCCAGGTTTCCACCGTGTACCAGTAGGCGCCGTCCTCCACGTAGGAGGCGTTGCCCGTGCGTACATCCGTCGTGAAGCGCCATCGCGTGATCGCGAGCCGGAAGGTCGTCACGCAGATGTCGCCCTTGACGTGCTTCATCGAGGGTTCTGACCCAATACGACCCCTCAGGGTCGTCGAAATATCCTGCATCGTTGCATCCTTTATCTGGTCGGGCCGGCGCTGGCCGGATACGTCCAGGAAAGCCCCGCGAGGTATGTCATTTCAAGCGCTCGCACTCCCCCTGTGGATAACGCACGTGCCGCTCGGGCCCCTGTGGATAACGCAACGCTGTGCATGTCCCCTGTGCACAGCGCACCGCACGGCGGGCAACGCCAGACATGGCAAAGCGGCGGCACCCCGCAGGGATACCGCCGCTCAAGCCTCAGAACCGATATCAGGCCTCGGCACCCTCGCCCATGGAAGGGATGCCCAGGGCAACAACCTCGCGAGCCACCTCGCGGGCACGCTCAGTGGTCACCGGCCCGGCAGGGAAGAGAACGCGACGGTAGTACTCGAGCTCCTGGATGGACTCCAGGATGTCGGCGAGCGCACGGTGGCCGCCGTGCTTCTCGGGCGCCTCGGCGAAGGCGGCGCGGTACCAGCGCTTGGCCAGCTCCTTAATGGAAGACACGTCCACCAGGCGGTAGTGCAGGTGGTCGATGACGGAGGGCATGTTCGCCTCGAGGAACATCTTGTCGGTACCCACCGAGTTGCCAGCCAGGAGCGCCTTGCCCTGCTGGGGCACGAAGCGCTTGATGTAGGACAGCACCTGCTCGGTCGCCTCTTCCATGGACACGGCCGACGTCTGCAGGTCATCGAGCAGCCCGGAGGAGGTGTGCATGTTGCGCACGAAGTCGTTCATGTTGTCGAGTGCTTCGGCGGGCGGCTTGATCAGCACGTCCATGCCGGGGTCGACGATTCGCAGGTCGCCGTCGGTCACGACCACAGCCACCTCGATGAGGGCGTCGCGCTCGACGTCCAGGCCGGTCATTTCGCAGTCAATCCAGACCAGGGGGTCTTTCAAAGTTTTCACGCCTTCTATGTTAGTGCGCTCTGGGTCATACGGTTGGGTGGGACTTGGGGGCGGTGGCCACTACTACACTAGGAGGGTATTGGAAGGAGTTCTCATGACCGCTAGTTCTCACGTGACGACACCGAAGGACATCCGCCAGGCTGCAACCGCCCTGGAGGGGGTGGCCGTGCGCACGAACCTGGATCGTTCGGAGCGCCTGTCCACCGAGGCCGGCGTCGATATTTTGCTCAAGCGTGAGGACCAGCAGAAGTGCCGTTCCTTCAAGGTGCGCGGCGCGTACGCGCGTATGTCGCTCCTGTCCCCCGCCGAGCGCGAGCGCGGCGTCGTGTGCGCGTCGGCGGGAAACCACGCGCAGGGCCTGGCCTACGCCTGCGCTCACCTGGGCGTGCGCGGCACCATCTACCTGCCGTCGAATACTCCCCGCCAGAAGCGCCGCCGCATCGCGACGATTGGTGGGCAGTGGGTCGAGCAGGTCATCGTGGACGGCACGTTCGACCGCGCGAACGCGCTCGCTCAGGAGGCCGCGCGCGGCACGGGCCGCACCTACGTCCACCCTTACGACGATCCCTTCACGATCGCCGGTCAGGGCACGATCGGCGTCGAGCTTGAGGAGCAGATGCCCGAGGATACGGCGGCGGTCCTCGTTCCCGTGGGCGGCGGCGGCCTCATCGCCGGCATCGCGACGTGGCTGCGCGCGAACCGCCCCGAGGTGAAGATCATCGGCGTGGAGCCCGCGGGCGCAGCGTCGATGCACGCGGCTCTAGAGGCGGGTCAGCCGATGTCTCTGGCGAAGGTCGATCCCTTCGTGGATGGTACGGCGGTGGGTCGCGCGGGCTCGCTCCCCTTCCATATCGCGTCGCAGTTCGTTGACTCCGTGCTGGTCGTGCCGGAGGGCGCGGTGTGCACGGAGATGCTGGAGCTTTACCAGTCCGACGGCGTCATCGCCGAACCTGCGGGCGCGCTCGCATCGACGGCCGCGCACGTGTACCTGACAGATCCGGCGGATCGCAGGGCCCTGCTCGGCCGCTCCGACGGCGCGATTGTCTGCGTTGTGTCGGGCGGTAACAACGATCTCACGCGATACGCCGAGGTCATGGAGCGTTCGCTGCGCCACGAAGGCCTGCGTCATTACTTCCTCGTGACCTTCCCTCAGCAGCCGGGCATGCTGCGCGTCTTCCTGTCGGATGTGCTGGGTCCCGCGGACGATATCGTGCACTTCGAGTACACGAAGAAGAACAACCGCGAGCTCGGCCCCGCGCTGGTGGGCATCGATTTATCGAACCCGGATGACATCGACGGGCTTCGACACCGCATGGAGGCCTCTCCCCTGCACGTGGAGGAGCTGCCGCTGGATTCGGAGATCACACGACTCGTGATCTAAGGGAGTTGGCACAAACGCCTGAGAGGGGCGCGGTTTCGGGGACGAGGCCGTGGCCCCTCTCCCCTTGTGTCTGCCCCTGGGCGCGTGCCTGGCCTGGGAGCCGCCATGGGTGGCCGCTGGAGGAGTGTGCGCGGTCGCACGCCGCGTGGTGACTGCGGGGTCCGCGGCTGAGGGGGAATCAGGCGGCGAGGGTGACGGGGCGGGTGACGCGCACGCGCACGGAGGGGGTGGAGTTGAAGCGGTAGCCTTCGCCGCGGATCGTGGAGATGAGGTCGGGCAGGATGGAGAGCTTCTTGCGCAGGCGGCGGATGTGGGCGTCGACGGTGCGGGAGTCGGAGCCGAGGTCGGCATCTGCCCACACGGAGGCGAAGAGCTCGTCGCGGGTGACGGAGCGATCGGCGTTGGCGGCGAGGTGTGCCAGGAGGTCGTGTTCCTTGGCGCTCAGGCCGGCGTCGCGTCCGTCGAGGGTGACCTGTCCGCGGTCGATGTCAATGTCGATGCGGGAGGAGCTCAGTCGCAGACCGGCCAGGACGTCGAGGAATTCCTCGTAGGAGGTGGGGGTATCGTTGTCAGCGCGGACGGAGGCGGCAGGGGTGTTGACGAGGGTCATGGGTGTATCCGATTCTTCGGGGCCGCACTCCCACTATCGGCGTGGTTATATCACTGCGGCGGTGATTGACAGGGGTATCTGGGGCGTCAATCACATACACATTCGCGACATCATGCCACCGCAGGGGCAGCACATGGGGTTCGCGAAGGTCGTCATGGCTCTAGTCTGTCGGACGAATTAGCTACGAGCAACACGATGCTCACAGAGTGAGATTATGTAACAGCAGGTGTTCACGGGAAAGACGGAAAGGGGCGGGCCCAACGGGCCCGCCCCTCACCTATCGCCTAGAAGAACGCTCAGCTCTCCAGGCCGCGCTGGGCACGCACTTGCCGAGTAGCGGAGACAAGGTTGTCCAGCGACGCCTTCGTTTCCTCGTAGCCGCGGGTCTTGAGGCCGCAGTCGGGGTTGACCCACAGGCGCGAGACCGGCACGGCGTCGGCGGCCAGGCCGATGAGCTCGGCGAGCTCCTCGGTGCTGGGGACGCGCGGGGCGTGGATGTCCCACACGCCGGGGCCGATGCCATGGTCGAAGCCGGCCTCGGCGAGTTCGGGGACGACCTCCATCTTCGAGCGCGCGGCCTCGATGGACGTCACGTCGGCGTCCAGGCCCTTGATGGCGTCGATGATCTGGCCGAACTCGGAGTAGCACAGGTGCGTGTGGATCTGGGTGTCGGGTCGAACCGAGGAGGTGGCCAGGCGGAAGGATCCCACGGACCAGTTCAGGTAGTCGGCGTGACGGTCGGCGTCCAGGGGCAGGAGCTCACGCAGGGCGGGCTCGTCGACCTGGATCGCAGCGATGCCGGCGGCCTCGAGATCGGAGACCTCGTCGCGCAGGGCCAGGCCGATCTGGTCGGCGATTTCGCCGAGCGGCAGGTCGTTGCGGGGGAAGGACCACGCGATGATCGTGACGGGACCGGTGAGCATGCCCTTGACGGGCTTGTCGGTGAGCGACTGAGCGTAGCTGGTCCACCCCACGGTCATCGGTGCGGGACGCGAGACGTCGCCCCACAGGATCGACGGGCGCGTGCAGCGCGAGCCGTAGGACTGCACCCAGCCATTGCGCGTGGCCGCGAAGCCGTCGAGCAGCTCGGCGAAGTACTGGACCATGTCGTTGCGCTCGGCCTCGCCGTGGACGAGGACGTCCAGACCCAGCTCCTCCTGGAGAGCGATGACCGAGGCAATCTCCTCGCGCATGCGTGCCTCGTAGTCCGCGTCGGACAGTTCGCCGCGGGCGTTGGCGGCACGGGCCTTACGGATCTCAGTGGTCTGCGGGAACGATCCGATGGTCGTCGTGGGCAGCGGGGGCAGGTGGAGGCGCTCGGTCTGGGCGGCTTCGCGCTCGAGGTAGGGCTCGCGCGCGCGGTCGTCGTCGGTCAGCGCAGCGGTACGGGCCCGGACCTCGGGGCGCACGACGCCGGGGGCGGCGGCGCGCTGCTCGAGGACGCGGGTGGCCTCGGCGACCTCGGCGTCGATGGCGTCCCAGCCTTCGTCGAGGCCGCGGGCGAGGGTGACGACCTCAACGATCTTCTGGTCGGCGAAGGCCAGCCAGGCGTGCAGGTTCTCGTTGAGGGTCGCGTCGTCCCAGGTCTCGAGCGCGGTGTCGTGGGGCACGTGCTGCAGGGAGTTGGAGGTGGCGACGGTGACGCGCGTGGCTCCCAGGGCCTGTGCGGCCTTGAGGGTCTCGCGCAGCTGGGCCAGGTCGGCGCGCCAGATGTAGCGGCCGTCGACGCCGCCAACGACGAGGGTGACGCCCGACAGGTCCGCGTCCTTCGGCAGCGAGCCGCGCAGCGTGTCGACGTGGAGGGCCTCGACGCCCGTCTTGGCCAGGGCCGCCGCCGCGTGCGAGGCGTCGCCGTAGGGGGTAGTGAGCAGGATCTGGGGACGGTTCTGAGAGGCGGCCAGGCGCTCGTAGACGCGAGCGGCCAGCTCGGCCAGTTCGGTGCGGCTGCGCGAGAGGTTGTCGGAGGTGAGGGCCGGCTCGTCGAGCTGGACCCACGGGGCGCCCGCGGCGTGCAGGGAGGCCAGCGCCTCCTCGTAGGCGGCCACGGCCTCGTCGATGCGGGTGAGCGGGTCGAAGTCCGGGGTAGCCGGGTCGGCCTTAGCCAGGGCCAGGTAGGTGACCGGACCGACCAGGACGGGACGGGTCACGTAGCCCCACTCGCGGGCGTCGGTGAAGCGGCGGGTGATCGTGTCGTCGGCGAAGCGCAGGGGCGTGTTGGGGCCGATCTCGGGAACGAGGTAGTGGTAGTTCGTGTCGAACCACTTCGTCATCTCTTCGGGGCCGACCTTGTCGTCACCGCGGGCGAGCGCGAAGTAGAGGTCGAGGCCCTCGCGGCCGGCGAAGCGCGGCGGGATTGCACCCAGGAGGATGGTCGCGTCCAGGACCTGGTCGTACAGGGAGGGCGCGTCGGCCAGGGAGGCGTCGGAGGGGTTCAGGCCGAGCTCGACGAGGCGCGCGAGGTTCTCCTTGCGCAGATCGTTGGCGGCCTGGATTAGCTCGGCATCGGTGATGCGCCCGGCCCAGCGGGCCTCGAGGGCGCGCTTGAGCTCACGGCCACGGCCGATACGCGGATAGGCCAGGATCGTGGCGGTGGGGAACTGCGTGGTCGCAGCGGACATGGTTTTCTCCTTGGGTGTGCTACTCGTTCGGCGTGCGCGGGTGTGGCCCGCACCCTGCCGCAGGGTGGATGGTGGTGCGCCTACGCGCGGGTATCGGGGGTCGAGGCACCGGACCTCTGCGGGTCGGGCGTCACCCCCAGGAGGGCCAGGATGTCCAGGACGGGCTTGGCCTTGTTGAAGGTGTAGAGGTGGATACCGGGCGCGCCTGCATCGAGGACAGAGTGAATGAGACGCGAGCCGAAGACTGCGCCGAACTCGTCGCGTGCCTCCTGATGCGGATAGTCGGACAGCGTCGTCAGCAGGTATTCGGGGACCTCGATGCCGGTGAGGTCCTGGACGCGGCGCAGGCGCGCCGGGTCGGTCGCCGGCAGCAGGCCGGGCACGATCGGGATGGTGACGCCGGCGCGGCGGGCGCGCTCGACGAAGGATGCGTAGACCTCGGCATCCCAGAAGAGCTGGGTGATCGCGAAGGAAGCACCGGCAGCCTGCTTGACGAGGAGGCGCTCAACTTCCTGCGCGGGCGTGGTTCCGGCGGCGGGATTACCCGCAGGGAAAGTGGCCACCGCGATCGTCAACGGCTTGAACGCGGAGCGCAGGGCCTCACCCGGGTGAGCGTCACAGCGGCGCTTTTCGACAGTGCGGATAAGGTGGATGAGCTCGGTGGCGCTGCCGACGCCGCCAGGCCCGGGCTCCCAGCCGTCCTGCCCCACCGGCGGGTCACCGCGCAGAGCCAGGAAGGTACGAACGCCCGAATCGAGGTAGTCGTAGACGGTGGAGACAACCTCTTCGGTCGAGTTTCCCACGCAGGTCAGGTGCGCGATCGGCTGGATCGGCGTATCACGCACGAGGCGATGGACCGTCGAGCGGGCATTGGAGCGGTCCTTGCCGCCGGCGCCGTAGGTAACCGACATGAAGTCGGGGCGCACGCGCAGCAGCTGGTCAACCGTGTTCCAGAAGGGCTGTTCCAGGGAGGGCTTGCGCGGGGGCATGACCTCGAAGGACAGGAGCGTGGGCTCGTGGTCGTGGGTGCAGGGACAGGCGTATTCGTCGTCGGAGAAGGGCACGATGAAACTCTCGTGTTGCGGCTATCCCCCACATGGGTGCGCATCGGCGCGGGTTTTGGCAGTGGGGTCGAGCCTAAGGAATGGCGGACGTCGGCGTCAGCTGCACATTCGGGCACGAATGGACCCGCACATGCGACGGGTGATGTTCGTTCGTGCGTTCATGCCCCCAGTATGTCCGCCTTCGCGTGGGTGACGCAGGAGGGGTCCACGGAACGGGAGTTTGTGACAGCGCCCGTCTCACGTCGACAGTGAGGATGATGGTCATTCGTATTGGCTTTGCCCCACGAGGCTTCACATCGGCGCACGGCCTGTGAGCGTGCTAGACACACGCGCGGCGAGCTGCACTCGGAGGCGCAGGCCTGCCCCACCCGCATCCCACGGGTCGGACTGCGCTCCTGAGCCGCGGTGCTGCACGGGATCGTATCCGAAGTTCCGCTTGGGCCCCGCCGCACACTTCATCGGGCGCGTTCGCGGATAGGTTATGCGCATACGGATAGGTTATGCACATACGGATAGGTTATTAACCTATCCACATCGTCGTAACCTATCCACATCGTCGTAACCTATCCACATCGTCGTAACCTATCCACATGCGCGAGGCAGCCCCGCCGCGCACACCCGTTATCACGACGACTCACCGGCGTTTATCGGCACCCCGGCTGGTCAGCTCTTGAACTGCACCCCTGAACCTGAGCGCCCATACCGGGCCACGCGTTCGACCACACGTTCGACCACGTATTCATCCACACGCCGGGCATTTGGGGTATTCATAACCCCACGATGAAACAACCACCTTCAATATTGATTTTCCCGCACCAGCACAACGAAAAGTCAACACTCCAGCAACACGTAGTGTCCTATAACCCTTTAACCCTAACCCGAGATGACTGTACACAGTGGGACGATAGAGCTGCCTCCACGGCACCGCCCCGGGACGCCTGTATTCCTGCCGGGGAGCGGTTCCGATGAGAGGAGGTGACTGGGCAATGGCTAAAGACCATCGCCAGCCTCGACGGCGGCGAGGTTGTGACAGGAAGCAGAAAGCCCAGATCGCTGTAGCAGTGATCACGACACTGCCGCAGCTGATCTGGGCGATTGCATTCCTGCTTAGCACCCTGATGGGGAGCTAAGACCATCCCGGAAACCGGGGAGTCGAACAGCGGCAACTGTTCGGCTCCCCCCATTATGCCACGCTGCTCCGGTTCGGGCGGCCACATAACGACCACCAACGATACTTCGTGGCGAGCACCCGCATCACAAGCTGGCGCCTCCGACAGGACTCGAACCTGCAACCTCGGGATTAGAAGGCCCTTGCTCTATCCATTGAGCTACGGAGGCGTGGCGCGTCGCGCCGTCTGTAAGACTAGCGGAGGTTAGCGCGCCTTTCCACCAGCGCGCCCAAGCAGGAACGCGAGCAGCGGGAAAAGCAGCACGGACATCGCGCCGGCGACGACGAGCAGGGATGCCAGCCACGAGGGCAGAACACCCGTCGTAACTCCCAGCTCGGTGACGGCGACGATGATGGGCAGGCCCGTCGCGCCGTACAGTCCGATACATGTCGCGTCCGTCCAACCGACGCGCTCAATCGAACCGTGGAACCGTTCCATCAGGACGATGGGCGCACCGCGCACCACGAGGATCGCGCCAACGAAGGCGACGAGCAGGAACGGATAGCTCGCGACGGCACTCAGCGAAATGTTCATACCCGAGGTCACGAAGAAGATCGGAATCAGGAACGAGAAGCCGAGGGTGCGCAGCTCTCCCTCGACCATCGTGAAGTTTCCGGGTGCCAGCGCGCGCACGATGATGCCGGCCGCGAATGCGCCGAGCACCATGTCCAGCTCCATGACCGCAGACAGGGCCATGAGGCCGGTGAGGACGACCATGACGACGCGCATGAGCGTCTTTTGCGAGGTCTGCGCTCCGTGCAGGATGGTCCGTCCAATCGCGGGGTGCTTCAGGATGAAACGCGTCGGAATGGCGACGGCGACAACCGACGCCACCGCGAACACGAGCAGAATAATCGCCGAGGCCCAGGGGCTACGGGCGGAGAGCAGCAGCGACATGGCGATGATGGGGGCGAGCTCGCCGACGGCACCATGAACGAGGACTGCTTTGCCGATCGCGGTGCCCATGACGCCGGCCTCCATGAGGATGGGCAGGAGGGTGCCTAGCGCCGTTGAGGTCAGTGCGATCGCCAGCGCGATGTACGTGGCTGCGGAGACCCCGGTGGTACCCGACGCGGCGACAGCAGCCCACGACACGGCCAGGCCGATACCGAAGCACACCAGCCAGGTGAACAGCGAGCGCCGACCGGCTCGCCCGTGGACCTCTTGCACATCGATTTCGGTGCCCGCGATCAGGAAGAGCATGCCCATGCCGACCTCGCGGAACAGCGAGATCGGCTCAGTAACGGATGCCAGTCCGAGAACGCTCGGCCCGATAAACACGCCGAAGATCAGGAGCCAGACGACGTCAGGCACACGCTTGTGGGTGAGCGACGAGAGCAGGGGTGCGAGGGCAGCGGAGGCGGCGATCAGGAAGAGGGAGACGATGGCGCCCTCGGTACCTCCGGTTGCGGATGCTGCGACGAGGCCGTGGCCCACTCCCCCGCTCATAGTAAGGATGGTCGTCGGCAGGCTCATGTGCGTTCCTTCTCGGGTCTTCTCTTTGGGCGCGCGCCGCCGATCGCAGGGGCCGACGACTCACACTCAGAAATTGCGGGCATGACAAAGGCCCGGGACGACAAGTCCCGGGCCCGTGTGTGGAAGCGAGGTCAGCCCTCGACGTCCAGGAGGCCGTTCTTGTAGGCCTTGGCCAGGCGGCGGGGCACGCGGATCTCACGGCCGGCAACCTTGACGGTGTTCAGCTCGGTAAGATCAGCCTTCCAGGTAGACCGGCGGGTGCGGGTGTTCGCACGGGACATCTTGCGCTTGGGAACTGCCATGTCTTACCGCTCCTCTTCTTTCTCGACGACTATTCTGATCGGTGCGCCACGCGGGCGCACGGCGACAACCCGACAAGACTACCACGAACAGCGCGCTCAAGCACATCGCGATGCCTTCCGAGCCTGCGATCCTGGTTACAGACGGGCGGGCGCGAGCTCTCGGTAGACTGGGCGCATGTCCGTTCTTCGCACGCTCGCCTCCGGCACGCTCCTCACCCACGAGATCGAGATTAAGCGTTCCCGGTTTATTACGACGCTCGCCAGGACGGATACCCCGGAGGAGGCACGCGAGCTCATCGACGCAGTCAAGTCTGAGCACCCGCAGGCGCGCCACAACTGCTCCGCATACCTGATCGACCCGCCGGATGCCGCCCCTTTGCAGCATTCATCGGATGACGGTGAGCCCTCGGGCACGGCGGGCACACCCATGTTGGAGGCACTGCGCGCCTCCGATACGTGGAACGCCACTGCCGTCGTCACGCGTTACTTTGGCGGCATCCTCCTGGGCGGAGGAGGCCTCGTACGTGCTTACTCCACGTCCGTGTCCGAAGCCGTAGCACAAGCTCCCATTGCCTACCTGGTCGGGCGCGATGTTCTCGAAACCCAGCTGGATCCCGGGGACGCGGGTCGCATCGAGGCCGAACTGCGAGCCCGCGGGGCCACGATCGTGGACACGATCTGGGGCGCGGACGTCACGCTGCGCATTGCGATCGATCCGAGCGACCGAGACGCCATTGACGCGTGCCTGGCCCAGGCCTCGTCGGGTGTTGCAAAGTTTCGCTACGTGGAAACACGTCGGGTTGAACTAGACGAGGATCCGACCAGGGTATGACAATTCAGGGGTACACCTGCCTATGGAAGGACCCCTCATGGCTCGTATTGCCTCCACCGTTGCCGATCTGATCGGCGGCACGCCCCTCGTCCGCATCAACCACGTGGCCGGCGACGGCGTTGACGTGGTCGCTAAGGTCGAGGCCTTCAATCCCGCCTCCTCCGTGAAGGATCGCATCGCCCGTTCGATCATCGACGCAGCGGAGGCTGCGGGCGCACTCGCCCCCGGCGGCACCATCGTCGAGGCCACGTCCGGCAACACGGGTATCGCCCTGTCGATGGTGGGCGCTGCCCGCGGCTACAAGGTCGTCATCGTCATGCCCGCATCGATGTCCGTCGAGCGCCGCGCGATCGTGCGCGCCTTCGGTGCCGAGCTGGTTCTCACCGACCCGAAGGGCGGCGTCTCCGCCGCCGTCGCCGAGGCCGAGCGCATCGCATCCGAGCGTCCCGGCGCCATCATCGCTTCCCAGTTCACCAACCCCGCCAACCCGGCGGCCCACGTGGCGCACACGGGCGAAGAAATCTGGGCCGACACCGATGGCCAGGTCGACGTGTTCGTCGCGGGCGTTGGCACGGGCGGAACGATCTCGGGCGTCGCGAAGGTCCTCAAGGAGAAGAACCCGAACGTGCGCATCATCGCCGTTCAGCCCGCCGAGTCTCCCCTGCTGACCGGCGGTACCCCCGGCCCGCATGGCATCCAGGGCCTCATGCCCAACTTCGTGCCCGACACCTACGACGCCTCCCTGATCGACGAGGTCATCTCGGTCGAGACCGCCAAGGCACTCGAGTTCGCTCGCCGCGCCGCCGCCGAAGAGGGCCTGCTCGTGGGCATCTCCTCGGGCGCTGCACTGGCGGGGGCGGCCGCCGTCGCCGCTCGTCCCGAGCTGGCGGGCAAGAAGATCGTCACGCTCCTGCCCGACACGGGTGAGCGTTACCTCTCGACCGCGCTCTTCGCCGGCCTCGAGGACTGATCTGGCGCAGTTCACGCGCTAAGGTGGCCTCGGATGGAATATCCGGGGCCACCTGTGCGTTCCCGACCCAGACGACCATCCAGGAGGACCGAAGTGAAGCTCACCGTACGCGCCCTGTCGAAGACCCTATCGCGCGCCCTGCCCACCAAGGCGCTCGGACTCTTTCGCGAGGACCTCGTGACGGCTCAGCGCCGCGACCCAGCGGCCACCTCCGCCCTGGAGATCGCCCTGACGTACCCGGGCGTACACGCGCTGTGGACTCACCGCGTCTCCCACGCCCTGTGGGCCAACGGTGCCCGCACCCCCGCACGCATCCTGTCCTCCATGGCCCGCGCCGTCACCGGCGTAGACATCCACCCCGAGGCCACCATCGGGCGACGGGTCTTTATCGACCACGCGACGGGTGTGGTCATCGGACAGACGGCCGAGGTCGGCAACGACGTCGTCATCTTCCACGGAGTCACCCTGGGAGGCGTCGCCATGACTCCGGGTAAGCGCCACCCCACCGTCGGAGATCACGTGATGATCGGTGCCGGTGCCAAGGTTCTGGGCCCCATCACCGTGGGCACCGGCGTCAAGATCGGCGCGAACGCCGTCGTCGTCAAGGACGTACCCTGCGGGAACGTCGCGATCGGCGTGCCCGCGCGCCTGCTCCCCAAGCCCGAGAAGGACACGCGCGACCGCGATCTGATCGTCGATCCCAACTACTTCTTCGAGGAGCCCGCCCTCTACATCTGAGAGGTATTCGCCCTCGTCACCGGTAGTCTGTGAGAATCCGTTCAAGAGCCGTGACAAAGTGAGCGCCCTCACCTATAGTTGGTTTATGGAAGCTCGAACTCTACATGCCCCACTGGACGCGTTGTCAGCGGCGAATCGCCCCCAGGGTATTGAGATCGCCACGCTCACGACATTCGACATCCCCGCGCTCGCGGTGCTCACCCTCGAGGCGTACGACGACGACGTCACGCCCGAGGCGCTCATGGAAACCTCCGAGGAACTACGCCTGACGTTCGAGGGCGCATTCGGGGCGACCACGGAAGACTCGTTCATCGGCGCGTGGGACGGGGGAACGCTCATCGGAGCAATCCTCGTCGTGCGCGAATCCCCCTGGGATGACGCTCCCGACGGACCCTTCGTCGTCGACCTGATCGTCGCTCCCGACTACCGCAGGCGCGGCATCGCGACAGCCCTCGTCTCAGAGGTCGCCACGCGCTGCTCGCAGTGGGGATTCGACTCTCTCGCGCTGCGCCTCGACAGGCGTCACGGCGGAGCCCGCGAACTCTACTCGGTGCTCGGATTCGAAGAGATCGCCTGACAGAGGGCGAGGAGTGCGAGCCTGTCGGCCCGCACTCCCCTGACGCATGTTCGCGCGCTCAGCGCTGGCAGGACGGACACCAGAACAGACGCCGGTTCTGCATGAGCGCCTCGCGTATCGGCGCCCCGCAACGCAGGCACGGCCGGTCCGTACGGTGATACACGTACCAGCGCGAGGCCTCCTCGTCCCCCTCGATCGGCGGGTTGGGGGCCTCCTCCGGGTCCATCGTGTCCAGGCGACCGGCTGCCAGGCCGCGGTTCATGAGGTCACAGATGAGGACCCACAGCTCGCGCAGGCGCTTGATCGAAATATTCGCGCCCTTGCGATGCGGCGAAATACCCGCAAGGAAGAGGGCATCGGCGCGGTAGATGTTGCCCACGCCCGCGATGATCGACTGATCCATGACGATCTCGCCGATCGCGCGCTTCTTCGAATGGGCCACCTGGGCGAAACGCTCCATGGCCTGGGTATCGGAGCGCGCCCCGGCGTCCAGGGGATCCGGCCCCAGCTTCGCTTCCGCCTTGATGCGCTCTTCATCGGTAATGAGGTCGCAGCGATTCGGTCCGATCAGGTCAGCGACCGCGTGGTCGTTGAACACCCGTAGCCGCACGGCACCGACCGGCTCTGGAGGCTCCCATTCGCCGACCTTGACCTCGCCGAAGCCCTCGCCCCAGCGGGTCTCAGAGTGGCCGTTCCACTCCCCCTTTTGGACGTTGGGGATACGGTGAGCAACGCCGTGGCCCTCGTCGACGACGGTCTCATCGCCGTTGAAGCGCCACCAGCCGTACAAGCCCAGGTGGATATGCACCCAGCGGTCCGGCCACGGGGCATCCTCGCCGAGGATGGGTTCCCCACTACCGGCGGCGGCACCCTCGAGGAGGGCCACCCCTGCCTCGTACATCTCACCCGGGGTGGGCGGGACGAAACCAATGAACATGTGCTTACCGTGCACTCGTACCCTCTGCATGACCCAGCCGTCGAGGAGGGCTGCGGAGGACGCGAAGCGCCCCTGCGGGGACGACGCCGAGACGATACCCCCGACGAAAAGCTCGTCGAGGGTACCGGCTAGGCGACGGACTGCATCGCCTTCAGGCATGCGACCTCACTTCTTGACGACGA
>JAHYYD010000069.1 GCA_019425105.1 Actinomycetota bacterium | reverse complement strand
CCGAGTTCAGCGACGAGGCGAAGGCTGACCTGACGCTCACCTCCCCCATGGCGGGCACGATCATTGCGCTGTCTGACGTGGCCGACGAGGCCTTCGCCGCCGGCGCGCTCGGCCCCGGCGTTGCCCTATCGCCCGCCGCTGGCGCCGTCGTCGTTGCCCCATGTGACGGCAAGGTGACGGTCGCGTTCCCGACCGGCCACGCATACGGTATTAAGTCTGCGTCCGGCGTCCAGGTGCTCATCCACATCGGTATGGACACTGTGAAGCTGGAGGGTAGGGGCTTCACGCCGCGCGTCGCCAAGGGTGACGTCGTCAAGCGCGGCGACGTCCTGGCTGAGGTCGATTGGGATGTCATCCGCGAGGCCGGCTACGACACGGTCACCCCGATGGTCGTCACGAACAAGAAGAAGTTCGGCGAGATCACCCCGGCCGCTCCCGGTCCGGTGGGTATCAACGACACGGTCGTGACTGTGTCCCCAAAGGAAGCCTCACAGTGATCCTGTGACGCGTGAGTGGTGGGCGAGCCGATTGGCTCGCCCACCACTTTTTATTGCATCGGTGGCAACCAGGGTTCTTTCGTTGATACCGCGCATGTTCTTGCACAAGCTCAAGCGAGATGACTAGACTGTTGACCACTCGGTTACCTTGCCGCAGGAGTGCGAGGTTCCACCTATCAAAGGAAAACGGAGCGATGCCAGACGTTGCATTCGACTCAGAGTTTCTGCTTTCTTTTCGGCGCAACGACGGATGGGATCCGAATCAATGGTGACACCACGAACGCAAGCTGCCAGGCGGAGCCTACGGCGTGCGGCACTAGCATCGGGCTGCACGCTCATCCTCACAGGTGGCGTAGTGGCGGCTCCCCCCGCGCACGCGGAGGATCGAGAGATCACAGCAGCAGACCAGCCCTACTACTCCTACTATCACCTGGACACGGCGCGGGCCAAGGGCTACACGGGCGCAGGCGTCACCATCGCGATCATCGACGGCCCTGTCGACACCTCTGTCCCGGAGCTGGTAGGCGCAAATATTACGGACAAAAGCCCCTGCTCAGTCTCATCTAGCCCCGCTCACGCAAGCCACGGCACCGAAGTTGCCTCGCTATTGGTCTCACGTGCTTACGGCATGGTGCCCGATGCTGCGCTGCTCGCTTACCAAAGCATCGATACCAACAGCGCGGCGGGGGATGATTGCCCGATGAAAGCTGGTGTTCTGCCAACCGAAGTGTCATCGTTGATCAATAAAGCAATCAATGACGGAGCATCAATTATCAATTACTCCGCAACCTCACCTTCACCTTCAAACCACCTCAAGTGGGCAATCGCTCGTGCGATGAGTCAAGGCGTCATCATCACTGCTGGTGCAGGAAACACCGCCTCAGACAACACTGAGAATTCCTTGTCGCAGTGGTCGGGTGTCGTCGGTGTTTCCGCCATTGATACCGATGGAAAGTTCGCTTCCTATTCCTCCTGGGGGCAGGGAGTCACCACGACTGCTATCGGAGGCCCTGTCCTTGCGCGGGATGCAAACGGAAATATTTCCTCTACTCAGGGAACGTCTTTTTCAACACCTATTGTCACTGGTGTTCTCGCACAGACGCATGCCAAGTGGCCCAACGCGACATCGAATCAGCTCCTCCAGCTTCTCGTCAACACTGCGAGCACACCTCAGGGCGGTAGAGACATCTACGTCGGGTACGGACCAATTAACCCCGGAAAAATGCTCAACACCGATCCGGGCCAGTACCCCGACGAAAACCCATTGGCAGACAAGGGAGGCGGATCGAGCCCAACCCCCGCAGAGGTTCGCCAGTACGCCGATGGCCTCGTCGATCCCACCCAGATCGCGTATGACAACTCCTACGTCTATCGGGGCCTCGACGAGTCACAGGTAACCAACAAAGACAATCCCTACCCGACTCACCTGGGCACCAGCCCTCGCTTTCACGGAAAGTAGGCGACGCGACACAAGCGCTAGATCCCAGCGCCCTCGACGATATCCAAGACGGCACGCACCTGCTCGACGGTGAATTGTCCAGGGGCGCTCCCCTCCCAGCCGGGCAGGGTGGCGAAGGTCGCCGCGGAACCAAGCGCAGAGCCGACCAGGCGCGTGGGCGCGCCGTGCTGCCCCATAGCGATGCCGATGATGGGACGATCGTAGGCCTCGCGCGCCCACGCCTGCGCGGCCAGGACGCGGGCCGCATCCGTCGCACTGTGGGCCAGGCACGCGAACTTGAGGACGTCCGCGCCGACAACATTCATGGCAGCGAGGACCTCGGCGAGCCGTTCATCGCCGGGGGTCCCCTCAAAATCGTGGAAAGAAGCGACGACGATCGCCCCCTCCTCGTGCGCATCCTCGATGAGGGTAGAAGATCCGTCGCGCGAAATCTCCACGTCGACGCCGCCCACGCACGAAGCGAGCCTGCGCACGAGGGCACAGTACTCCTCGTCGTCCAGATAGGCTTGACCGCCCTCGACCGACGTGCGGATGGTGGCCAGAACCGGCAGCGGCGACGAATCCGCGACGTAGCGGGCCATGCGTACCAGGTCCGCCTCCACGTCCGAAGCGGCCACGAAATGCGCCCCAACCAGGGAGGCCAGGAAGGTGTCAGCCCGCCACTCGACGATGTCCGCGCGGCACGAGGCCATTGCCTGAACCTGCCCGATGAGTGAGTGTGAGTCCCCGCTGACGGGGACAATCACCTGGGTGTGGCCACCGAGGGTCGCCTTCTTGGCGGCTCGCCCGATGGTGACGAGTCCGGGCGCAGGGTCAGGGTCGGGCGCAGATGAGTGAGGCATGATTCCTTCGCTTAGTATCCGATTTCTGCCAGGTGCAGGCGATCTCGTTCGCTCTGCGTGAGGTAGGGGTGGTCCAGCCAGCCGTCGGGCAGGTGGGGGGTTTTCTCGCCGCCGGCACGTCCGCGCGGTCCGCGCGCGGCGGGCGGGAACGCCTGGTCGAGGTCAAGGTCCCCGAGGCGATCGTGGAGCTCCTGGAGAGTCGAGACCATGGACAGGGCGTGGCGCTGGGGGCCTCCCACGGCGAATCCGCGCAGGTACCAGCCGATGTGCTTGCGCATTTCGCGCAACGCGCGCCCTTCGTCGCCCTGGTCGACGACGCACCAGGCGGCGTGGCGCTCGATGACGGAGACCACCTCGGCGAGGCTGGGGCCGGGCGGGATGGCCCCACCGTGGTAGGCGGCGACGATGTCGCGGAAGATCCAGGGGCGTCCCTGGGCACCGCGCCCGACGCTGATGCCGTCGCAGCCGGTGCGTTCCAGCATGGCCAGAGCGTCGGCGGCCTCGAAGACGTCGCCGTTGCCGAAAACGGGGATATCGAGCAGATCCTTCAGGCGCGCGATTTGGTCCCAGTGGGCGCGTCCCGCGTAGTGCTGGTTCTGCGTGCGCGCATGCAGGGTGAGGGCGGCAGCGCCGAGCTTTTGCGCGGCCAGTGCGGCGTCCGTCGCGGTCTCGTGCTCGGAGTCGATGCCGATGCGGATCTTGACGGTGACCGGGATTTCGCGCCCGATGCGCTCCCCGGCCTCGTTTGAGGCGCACACGACGGCACCCACAAGGTCGGAGAACAGGTCGCGCTTCCAGGGCAGGGCCGCTCCCCCGCCCTTCTTCGTCACCTTGGGGACGGGGCACCCGAAGTTCAGGTCGATGTGGTCGGTGAGGTCGCGCTCGATGAGCATCGTCGCGGCCTTCGCCATGACGGCGGGGTCAACGCCGTAGAGCTGCAGGGAGCGCACGCGTTCGGTGGGGTCTGGGCGCACCATTTCCTGGGTGCGTTCGTTCTCCTCGACGAGCGCCCGGCTGGTCACCATCTCAGTGACGTACAGGCCGGCGGGCGCGTCCACGCGCGGGATAGCCACGTGGCGCGGTTCGTTGGACGCCTGACCTGTGTTCTTCGGGGACGAGGCCGTGGCCCCCTCCCCCGACTCGGCCGCCCAGGAGGGGATGCCGGTGGGTCGCAGGTGGTCGGGCAAGCCCGACTCGCCCATGATGCGGCACAGGCGTCGGAAGGGCACGTCCGTCACCCCGGCCATGGGGGCCAGGACGACGGGTGTCCACAGGCGCAGCGGCCCCACGCGAAGAGGGGCCGCTGCGGACGTTGAGGCTATGGACAAATCAGCAGCCCAGGCGTTCGATCAGGTACGACTTAACCTTGTCGAGCGGGATGCGCACCTGCTCCATCGTGTCACGCTCGCGGATGGTGACGGCGTGGTCCTCGATCGAGTCGAAGTCGTAGGTGATGCAGAAGGGCGTGCCGATCTCGTCCTGGCGACGGTAGCGGCGGCCAACGGCGCCGGCGTCGTCGTAGTCGACGTTCCAGATGCCGCGCAGCTCGTCGGCCAGCTCCTGGGCGGGGCCGGTCAGTTCGGGCTTGCGGGACAGGGGCAGGACGGCGGCCTTGACGGGGGCCAGGCGCGCGTCCAGCTTGAGCACGACGCGCTTGTCGACGCCGCCCTTCGCGTTGGGGGCCTCGTCCTCGTGGTAGGCCTCGATGAGGAAGGCCATGAGGGAACGGGTCAGGCCCGCGGAGGGCTCGATGACGTAGGGGGTCCAGCGTTCCTTGGTGTTCGGGTCGAAGTAGTCGAGCTTCGCGCCGGAGGCCTCGGAGTGGACGGTCAGGTCGTAGTCGGTGCGGTTGGCGATGCCTTCGAGCTCGCCCCACTCGCTGCCCTGGAAGCCGAAGCGGTATTCCAGGTCGACGGTGCGCTTGGAGTAGTGCGAGAGCTTCTCCTGCGGGTGCTCGTACTCGCGCAGGTTCTCCGGGTCGATGCCGAGGTCCACGTACCAGGCCTTGCGGTAGTCGATCCAGTACTGGTGCCATTCCTCATCCGTGCCGGGCTTGCAGAAGAACTCAAGTTCCATCTGCTCGAACTCGCGAGTACGGAAGATGAAGTTACCGGGCGTGATCTCGTTGCGGAAGGACTTGCCGATCTGGCCGATGCCGAACGGCGGCTTCTTGCGCGCGGCGTTCATGACGTTCGCGTAGTTGATGAAGATGCCCTGGGCGGTCTCGGGGCGCAGGTAGTGCAGGCCGGCCTCGTCGTCGACGGGGCCCAGATAGGTCTTGAGCAGGCCGGAGAAGGCGCGGGGCTCGGTCCACTGGCCGCGCACGCCACAGTTCGGGCAGGCGAGGTCGGCGGTGGTCAGGGAGGACTCTTCGACGCCCTTCTTTTCGGCGAGCTCTTCGATGAGCTGATCCTCGCGGGCGCGCTTGTGGCAGTTAAGGCACTCGATGAGCGGGTCGGTGAAGGCCTTGACGTGGCCGGAGGCGACCCACACTTCGCGCGGGAGGATGACGGAGGAGTCCAGGCCGACGACGTCGGCGCGGCGGCGGACCATGGCGTTCCACCAGGCGCGCTTGATGTTTTCCTTCAGTTCCACGCCGAGCGGGCCGTAGTCCCACGCGGAGCGGGTGCCACCGTAGATGTCACCGCAGGGGAAGACGAAGCCGCGGCGCTTGGCCAGGCTGATCACGTTGTCGAGGCGGGAGGGTCCCTTAGCCACTTGTCACTCCTTGAGTATCTGGGGCACGACTGGCTGTCGTGTCGCCATCGATACTAGTCGATAACTACTGCGTGGGGCGGTTTCGCGCCGCTTGGTAGCCCATGGATCCCACCACAGGTGCGCGCCCGCCGTTCTGGCCGAGCCCCGCAGTGCCCTCCCCCGCAATTCTCCACGGGATTGCGCCCGGAGCCCTATCTGAGCCCCGCTGCGTGCGTCGCTCGGCACGCTCGCGGATAGGTTATGAGCATACGGATAGGTTATGAAGATACGGATAGCTTATTAACCTATCCGCATGTGAATAACCTATCCACATCGTCGTAACCTATCCGCATACGGAGGGGGCAGGCCCTTCGGCGCGAAGCCTCTCGGGGCGATCAGCGAACCTATCCGCATACGGATGGGCAGGCTCCGCTGCGACAAGAGCGAGCGCACAGACCTCGAACCTATCCGCATGCGCGCATGCCAGCACCAACAGCGCCGACAGCGCCGACAGCCACCACCCACGCTCACCAAGCACAGCACCCCAAAAGTCGCAGGCAATTCCCCTTTACCTATTTCATGCGATGAAATAATTTCGTTGAAATTCCGCCATTTTCAATACATGATTGAACATTCCATCATCGAATTGCATGCGAATTTGCAGGGCGCGCACAGAACTACGGTGCCGCACTTAGCAACCAGCAGCGCCTGAGGATCCCCCCACAGCAACTCGCAGCGCCTGGACACTCACATGGAGCTACCACAACACGCCCGAACGCACAAAACAGCCCCGGCCTCGTCCCTGGATAGAGCGGGAACGAGGCCGAGGCCGGGTCGAGGGGTATGTTCCTCAGGCGGAACGGACGTTCAGTTGAGGCGGCGCAGGCGGCCCGTGAGGGTCAGGCGCCATCCGGCAGCGGCGACTGCGAGAGTGATCAGGCCGAGCAGCCAGAAGGCGGGGTGCATCGGGGGAAGGTAGCCGGACTTATGAACAAGCGTGAGGACCAGCCAGGTGACCGGACCGGCTATGCCAGCTAGGCCCAGCACAGTCGCCACGATAATGCCGAGAGCGACCGTCCACGGGCCTCGACCATGGCGCGAGGCCGCACCGATGAGGCGTCCGGCCCCGTCGCATGCGATCCAGGCGGCCACGACGATGAGCCACGAGTCCACTCCGAGGGGGTACTCGAGGCTCCCCAGGAAAAAGATGTGTGTCTGAGCCAGGGCGAGCACCCACCAGATCACACTGGCGATCGCGATAACGATGGCACTGTGCACGTAGGTCGAGCATGCCAGGGTGCGGCGCGACGCGCCGCTCAGAGACGCCGCCCGCAGGTACGTCGTCGTCGTGATGATCTGCGCGATGAGGATGTAGATGGCCGTCGAGAAGGCGGCGTTGACGGCGGCCTGATCGACGTGCTGGGAGAAGTCATCGGAGGTCGCGTACATGATGGCGCTCACCGTGGAGTTAATGGCAAATTGACCGACGATAACCGAGGCGTACACTCCGAGAGCGAATCGCCAGTCGACCATTCCAAGTCGCCAGATCGAGGGCTGAGAGGAAACAGTGGGTGTAGTGCTCATTGGTCGTTCTCCTGGATGAGGTAGGCGAAGGCGTCCTGGAAGGAACAGGGCGAAGCGCTGAGGCTATGGGCGGCAAGATCAGCATCGGTAATGGAGGCGCCGCGCAGGTCCACGACGATCTCTCGCGTGGAGCCGAGCTCGCGACTGGCGATCACGGCGAGGTCCGGGTGGGCGGCGAGGAAGCCATCGACGTCGGAGGCGTGGCCGGTGACGGAGGTGACGCGGGCTGTGAAGTCGTCGACGCTCTCGTGGGCGACGAGCTCACCCTTCTTCAAGACGATGACATCCTCGGCGACCTTCTCGAGTTCGGAGACCATGTGCGAGGAGATGAGGAAGCGTCGCTGGGGGCGCTTTCCCTCCATGCACTCCCCCGCCAGAGCGAGAATCTCCTCGTAGAGGGCGTAGCGCGTGGGCACGTCCAGGGGCGCCTGGATCTCGTCAAGGAGCGTGAAGGGCGCGCCCGATGCCAGGGCGATCGCACCGGCAAAGACAGCTGCTTGGCCGGTGGAGAGCTTGCCGAGGGTCTTGCGGCGTCGGACCGGCAGGCTGAAGCTCTCGACATAGTGGGCGAAGAGAGCCTCGTCCCAGGTGGGGCGCAGGCGGGCGTACTGGACCAGGATAGTTGCGGGGACATCGTCGAGGTCTCGGCTGGACGAGGCCATGATCGATCCGGTGAGCAGGTCGTCAGCGCTGGCCTGGCTGCCGTCGATGGAGATGCTCCCCGAGGTGGGCACCATCAGGCCGCCGAGGATCTGCATGAGCGTCGTCTTGCCCGAGCCGTTGGGGCCGACGAGGGCGGTGACGGTTGCGTCTCCGAGGGTGAGCGAGATGTCGCGCAGCGCCGCCTCGTTCTCTCCTGGAAACGTGTGACTGATGGAGTTCAGGGTGATCATGAGTGGTCCTTGGCGGTTGTGTCGGCGTTGTAGGCGCGGACGTGGTCGATGATGGCGTCGATGTCGAGGCCCAGGGCGAGGCCCGCTTCGACGGCGGGGTTCAGGGTCTCCTCCACGTAGGTGGCGAGCCCGTCGGCCACGAGCGCGCGGCGGGCGCCTTCTGCGACGAACATACCGATGCCGCGCCGCTTTTCGACGAGGCCCTCGTCGACGAGGATCGCGAAGGCCTTGCCGACGGTGGCCGGGTTGATGCGGTAGGTCGCGGAGTATTCCGTGGTGGAGGTGAGCTGGTCCCCGGCGCGCAGGGCACCGCGTAGGATCTGCGCGCGGATATCGTCGGCGATCTGCACGTAGATGGGGATACCCGAGACGAATGTGGGTGCCATGCGCAAGTCCTCCGGCTTCTGTGGTTCATTACCTGACTAATGAACCATATAACCAACTAACCTGTCAAGCGATCTCGCCACACGAGTCTCAGGTCACACTCCACTCCCATCCGCACCCCCCGACACCCACGCCCACGCCCGTACCCCTCCACAACAAACCCACTCCCCCAAAAAAGTCGCAGGCAATTTCCCTTGGTCAGTTTTTAACGCAGCCCACAAACGTTGCAATTCCAACGACCCCATTTAAATGTTTGAAAGGTTTACATGGGAATTGCATGCGACATTGTTGGGGAACTACGCCCGCGATGTCGATATCTAGACCCACATTCGCACGTCACCTGACCAACAAAGAGCCCCAACCTCGTCCCAAACACACGCAGAACCCCAACCTCGTCCCGAACGCACGCAGAACCCCAACCTCGTCCCGAACGCACAAAAGAGCCCCGGCCTCGTCCCACGGGGATAGGGGACGAGGCCGGGGTGAGCGTGGCCGAAAAGCGCGGGCACTTACTCCTTGACGGCGCCAGCAGTCAGGCCGGACACGATGTACTTCTGCAGGTACTGGAACAGCAAGATCACAGGGACAGCCGCGATCACAGAACCCGCGGCGAAGATGCCCCACGGGGCAGTACGCGAGTCAGCAGCCCACATGTACATGCCGACCGCCAGCGTGAACTGGCTCTGATCCTGCAGGACCACGCGTGCGATGACGAAGTCACCGAGCGAGGAAATGAAGCTCAGCAGGCCAACGACCGCCAGCGTGAACTGGCTCTGATCCTGCAGGACCACGCGGGCAATGACGAAGTCACCGAGCGAGGAGATGAAGCTCAGCAGGCCGACAACCGCGAGGACCGGACGCACGAGAGGCATGATGATCGTCCAGAAGGTCTGCGCGTGGGTCGCGCCGTCAATCATGGCCGCCTCATCGAGCGAACGCGGGATCGAGTTGAAGAAACCGTAGAGCAGGAACGTGTTCGAACCGAGCGCGCCACCCAGGTAGACGCAGATCAGGCCGAGCTTGGAGTTCAGGCCGAGCACCGGGAAGATGTCCTGGATGCCCAGGAGCAGCAGGAACAGGGCCACGAAGGCCAGCATCTGCGGGAACATCTGCACCAGCAGCAGGCCGGTCAGGGTCGCGCGGCGGCCCTTGAAGCGGAAGCGGCTGAACGCGTAAGCGGCCGCAGCGCCCATGAGGACCGTCCCGATCGCGGTCGCAGTCGACACGATCAGGGAGTTGAGGATCCACGACCAGTACATGGCGTACTTGCCGCTCCCCAGCGCCTGGAAGTTCTCCAAGGAAATCTTCGAGAACAGCGAGTTCGAACCTGTCAGCGTCGCGCCGGGGTTCAGGGACACCGACAGGACGTAGAGCAGCGGGATGACACAGTAGATGATCGTCAGGATGGCGACGATGTGGCGCCAGCCGACCTCGGCCCACCAGCGGGCACCCTTGAGGGTGCTTCCATCATGCTTCTTAGAAACGGTTGCAGCGCTCATCACAGCTCCTCAAGGGTCTTCGTCTGACGGAAGCCAAGCCACGCGATCACGCCCACGACGATGAAGATGACGATGGACATGGCCGA
>JAHYYD010000068.1:7093-10022 GCA_019425105.1 Actinomycetota bacterium | reverse complement strand
AAATCGACCGGCTCTTCGCGCAGGTCGGGCGTCAGCGTAGGATGCGAGTTCGTGGTCACGTCCCCATCCTAATTCATCACCGCGCGGTTGCCTCGGTGCCACGCGCCCGTGGGTGCGAGAGGGTAAAGACCTCACGCAGCGCTTGTGCGGTCACCTGGGTGTAGATCTGAGTGGTTGCTACCGAGGCATGCCCGAGAAGCTCCTGGACTTCGCGCACGCTCGCGCCACCCTCGAGCAGGTGCGTCGCAAACGAATGCCGCAAGGTATGCGGAGAGACGCGGTCTCCCAGGTCAGCCGCCTGAGCCGCGCGCCGAATAGCCGTCCATGCACTCTGACGAGACAGCGCACCGCCGCGGGAGTTGAGGAAAAATACCGTCTGGCCCCTGCCTCGTGCTGCCAGTGCCGGTCGCGCACGCACTCTGTATGCGTCGAGCGCGTCAACAGCGAAAGAACCGACCGGAACGATCCTCTCTTTGCGTCCTTTGCCAAACAGACGTACAACGGGGACATCGCCGTCAAGATCAAGGTCATCAGCGCTCAAGGACACCGCTTCAGACACGCGCGCACCCGTGGCATACAGGAGTTCGAGCAACGCAGCATCACGAAGGCCGATGGGTGAATCGTCGGCGTGAGCGGCATCAAGCAGCCGTCCCACTTCCTCGACAGAGAGAGCCTTGGGCAGGTGACGCCCCTGACGGGGGGCGTGCAGCTGGGCAGCGACATCCGTCGCGACAACCCCCTCCGTCAGCGCGTACTTATGCAGCCCTCGGATAGCGGCCGACGCGCGCGCTACGGACGACGCTGCTGCAGCTTTCCCCGTGACCGCTCCGGATGCCAGACGCATCATGTAGTCTTCGATGTCGCGCACGCTCACGTCCCCGACAGCGTTTTTCCCTCGGCTCTTCATGTCAAACGCATACCGGCTGGCATCTCTGCGATAGTTTGAAACTGTATGCGCAGATGCCCCCTTTTCAACGCGCAGATAGTCCACCCAGTCGCGCACGAGAGCTTCCAGAGAGGTCATGGTGTCAGGGTAAGCGACTGTGCAACATATGTGCGTGAGCGCTATCGGCATGCGCACATATTCGCTAGACTGTGACGCGGTAAACCATTTCCGCCCCAACGCTGGGGCCCTACAACTGGAGACCACCGTGTCACTTCACTGGGATCACATTGATGACGAAGCGGTCAAGACCGCTAAGATCCTCGCCGCCGACGCCGTCGAGCAGGCTGGATCGGGCCACCCCGGTACTGCTATCTCACTCGCCCCCGCCGCCTACCTCCTCTACAACAAAGTCATGAACGTCGACCCTGCCGACCCACGCTGGATCGGACGCGACCGCTTCATCCTCTCGGCCGGCCACTCGTCGCTGACCCAGTACGTCCAGCTCTACCTCTCCGGCTTCGGGCTCGAACTTGATGACATCAAGAAGCTGCGCACCGCTGGCTCCCTGACCCCCGGCCACCCCGAGTACGGCCACACCAAGGGCGTGGAGATCACGACCGGCCCGCTGGGTACCGGCATCGCTTCCGCCGTCGGCTTCGCCATGAACGCCCGCCGTGTCCACGGCCTGCTGGATCCCGAGACCCCCCTCGGCAAGTCCGTCTTCGACCACAACGTCTACGTCATCGCTGGCGATGGTTGCTTCGAAGAGGGCGTCTCAGCTGAGGCTTCCTCCCTCGCAGGCACCCAGGAGCTCGGCAACATTACCGTCATCTGGGACGACAACCACATCTCCATCGAAGACGACACGTCGATCGCTTTCACCGAGGACGTCCTGGCCCGCTACGAGGCCTACGGCTGGCACGTCCAGCGCGTCGACTGGCTCGGCGAGGATGGCTCCTACGAGGAGAACACCGCCGCACTGAACGACGCCCTCGAAGCCGCCAAGGCCGAGACCAGGAAGCCCTCGCTCATCGCGCTGCGCACCATCATCGGCTGGCCGACCCCCGGCAAGCAGAACACCGGCGGTATTCACGGTTCCAAGCTCGGCTCCGAGGCACTGAAGGGCCTCAAGGAGACACTGGGCGCCGATCCTGAGAAGATGTTCGATGCCGATTCCGCGCTCGTCGACGAGGTCCGTGCCCGCGCGGCCGCTCGCGCAGCCGAGTACCGCAAGGACTGGGACGCCCGCTTCGAGGCATGGAAGGCTGCTCACCCCGAGCAGGCTGCCCTGCTTGAGCGTCTCCTCGAAGGCCGCCTGCCCGAGGGCTGGGAGGCCGCGCTGCCCGCCTTCGAAGAGGGCAAGGCCATCGCAACCCGCGCTGCCTCCGGTCAGGTCCTCAACGCGATTGCTCCGGTCCTTCCCGAACTGTGGGGCGGCTCCGCCGACCTCGCCGGCTCGAACAACACCTTCCTGAAGGGCGAGCCTTCCTTCCTGCCCGCACACCGTTCCTCGTCTGCCTTCAGCGGCAACGAGTTCGGCCGCAACCTGCACTTCGGCGTGCGCGAATTCGCCATGGGTGCTGCCCTCAACGGTATCGCCGCCGATGGCTTCACCCGCGCTTACGGCGGCACGTTCTTCGTGTTCTCCGACTTCATGCGCGGGGCCGTGCGCCTCGCCGCCCTCATGGATCTGCCGGTCACCTACGTGTGGACCCACGACTCCATCGGCGTCGGCGAAGACGGTCCGACGCACCAGCCGATCGAGCACCTGGCCTCCTACCGCGCGATCCCGAACTTCGCGGTCGTGCGTCCCGCCGACGCAGCTGAGACGGCGGCCTCCTGGAAGGCCATTCTCGAGCAGTCGCACCCGGCGGCCATCGTCCTGTCCCGCCAGAACCTGCCTAACCCGGCACGTGGTGAAGGCACCGGCCTGGCCACCACCGAGGACCTCGCGCGCGGTGCCTACGTCCTGGCCGACACCGAGGGCACGCCCGACGTGATCCTGCTGGCCTCCGGCTCCGAGGTCTCCGTCGCCCTCGAGGC
>JAHYYD010000068.1:0-6993 GCA_019425105.1 Actinomycetota bacterium | reverse complement strand
AGGGCTGCTGGCGCGCGAGGGCGTGCCAGCAGCCCTATTCTCTTACACATGTGTGGGTCCTCGGTCCCGTTCCATTTCCCCCTGCGGGCGAAGCGTTCGGGCCACGGCCTCGTCCTTCCCCCTAGCGAACGGAGCGACCACTCGTGACCAACGAGATCCCCACCCTGCGCGATCCCCAGGACCGCAGGCTTCCGCGTATCTCACCGCCCTGCGGCCTCGTCATCTTCGGCATCACCGGTGACCTCGCCCGCAAGAAGTTGCTCCCCGCGATCTACGACCTCGCCAACCGCGGCCTACTGCACCCGGCGTTCTCGTTGACGGGGTTCGCGCGCCGCGACTGGAGCCCGCAGGACTTCGAGGAGTACGTGCGCGCATCCATCGAGGCACACACACGCACCGGTTTTAACGAGGGCACGTGGAACCAACTGCGCTCCGGACTACGCTTCGTCTCGGGCACCTTCGACGACCCCGAGGCCTACCGCCGACTCGCGCAGACCGTCGCCGAGCTCGACCATTCACGCGGCACCGGCGGCAATCACGCCTTCTACCTATCCATTCCCCCCTCCTACTTCCCCGTCGTGGCCAAGCACCTGTCGGACACCGGTCTCAACAAGCGACAGGGCCGTGAATGGCGACGCGTCATCATCGAGAAGCCCTTCGGTCACGACCTCCAGTCCGCGCAAGAGCTCTCCGATGTTATCTCGCAGATCTTCGACGAGAAAGATGTCTTCCGCATCGACCACTACCTGGGCAAGGAAACCGTCCAGAACATCATGGCCATGCGCTTCGCGAACGCGATGTTCGAACCGCTGTGGAAGGCCAACTACGTCGACTCCGTGCAGATCACGATGGCCGAAGACATCGGTATCGGCACGCGCGCGGGCTACTACGACGGCATCGGCGCAGCGCGCGACATCATCCAGAACCACCTGCTGCAGCTCATGGCACTCACTGCCATGGAGGAACCCGTACGTTTCACGCCCGAGGAGATCCGCACCGAGAAGGAGAAGGTTCTCTCTGCCGTGCGCCTGCCCGACGACCTGGCCGCCGACACCGCACGCGGCCAGTACGCGGGCGGTTGGCAGGGAGGCGACCGTGTACGCGGTTACCTCGAGGAGGACGGTATCCCCGCCGATTCGACCACGGAGACATTCGCAGCGATCAAGCTTTTCGTCGACACGCGGCGCTGGGCTGGCGTGCCCTTCTATCTGCGCGCAGGCAAGCGCTTGGGCAAGCGCGTTACCGAGATCGCCGTGATCTTCAAGCGCTCTGCCCACGTACCGTTCGGCAACTCTGCCCTCAGCGAATCCGCTCAAAACGCACTCGTCATCCGCGTCCAGCCGGACGAGGGCCTGACCCTTAAGCTCGGTGCCAAGGTCCCGGGCACCTCGATGCAGGTGCGTGACGTCACCATGGACTTCGCCTACGGCCACGCGTTTACCGAGGACTCCCCCGAGGCGTATGAGCGGCTCATCCTCGATGCGCTTGTCGGTTCCGCGCCCCTGTTCCCCCACCAGCACGAGGTCGAGGCCTCGTGGAAGATCCTCGATCCGATCCTGTCCTTCTGGGAGAGCCAGGGACAGCCCGAGCCCTACGCCCCCGGCACCTGGGGTCCCCAATCCGCGCACGACATGTTGGCCCGCGATGGCCGTTTCTGGAGGCTCCCGTGATCATCACCCTGAAGAACACCACATCCGCCGAGGTCGCATCCCGCATCGTCGAGCTGCGTGACGAACGCGGCGCTGCGGCCCTCAGCCGCGTTCTCACGCTCCTCATCTGCGTGCCTGACCTGATCGACGTCGACAACGCAATCGAGGTTTCCGACGCGGTCTCGCGCGAGCACCCCTGCCGCGTCATCGTCATTGTCGAGCCCGAGTCGACGGAGGGAACCGCGCGCCTCAACGCCCAGATTCGCGTCGGCGACGCAGCGGGTCTGTCCGACATCATCATCCTGGAGCCACGCGGCGAGGCAGCATCCAACATCGATTCGCTCGTCATGCCTCTGCTCCAGTCCGATACTCCTGTCGTCACTTACTGGCCGGTGGTTCCACCGCAGAATCCTGGCACCCACCCGCTCGGCCGCCTGGCGGTCAAGCGCATCACCGATTCGCGTGCAACCGAGTGCCCGATGGAGACGCTGTCGGCTCTGTCGACCGTGTACACCCCCGGCGACATCGATCTGGCTTGGGCCGGCGTCACCCTGTGGCGTGCGCTCCTGGCCGCGATCGCGGAAGACTTCGACCGTCTACCAACCTCAATCCGCATCGCGGGAAACGCCACACATCCGTCGCCGTTCCTCGTCGCCGCGTGGCTGCACCACCAGCTGGGCGTGCCAGTCGAGCGTGTTGTCGACAACGACGCGCTCACGATCACGGACATCACGTTCTTCTTTGACGATGACACGACCGTGTCTCTGTCGCGCAGTGCTTCCTCGTCGGTGGCTTGTCTATCGCGTCCCAGCCTCGAGGACCGTAGCGTGAACCTGGCACGCCGTTCCGTTCAAGATTCACTCATGGAGGATCTGCGTCGTCTCGATCCAGACGTCTACTACGGGGAGCTCCTCACGGCAGAACTGCCACGGCTCACCCTCTCCTCCGAAGGCGAGTGACATGGTTTCCGTTCACACGCTTGAGGTTTTTCCAACCGTCGACGAGCTGAACGCCGCCGTTGGCCGCGCATTCTTTGAGCGCCTGCGCACGCTCATCAACGAGGCCGGGACGGACGTGCGTATCAACGTCGCCATTTCCGGCGGCGCGATCACCACCTCCCTTCTGCCCTCCCTGCTACCGTGCGTCGACCAGGTTGACTGGTCGCGCGTTCGCGTGTGGCTGGTGGATGAACGCTATATTCCCGCCGGAGATAAAGACCGCAACGATGACCAGGCGTGGGATGGATTCCTCTATGCTGCATCAGGCGTGGAGTTCGTGCGGATGCCGAGCGCCGATACCTCAGCACCCAGCGCTGGTTCTCTTGACGATGCCACCGCTGCATTCGCAGACACCTGGCACTCGGTCATGGGCGATCGATCCTTCGATATCGCGCTGATCGGCATGGGTCCCGACGGACACATCTGCTCGCTCTTCCCCGGACGCGTCAACATGCACGAGGCCTCCCCCATCCTGGCGATTCGCGACTCGCCCAAGCCGCCCCCCGAGCGCATCACCGTATCGATGCCCATCATGCGCCGATGCCCCGAGGTGTGGCTCACGACCGGTGGTTCGGCAAAGGCAGACGCGCTCGGACGCGCTTTTGCCGGCGCGTCGCCCCTCGACCTTCCCGTTGCGGGGATCCTCTCCCCAACGACGCGAATCTACGTGGACGAGGCAGCGGCCTCGCGACTGGACCTCGGGTAGAAGCACCACCTTACTTTGTGGGGCCGCCTTCGTGACGAAGGCGGCCCCACTGCCTCTTGCCTGGGTACAAAATGGCTCCCCGCTGATCAGCGGAGAGCCACAGCTCGATGATGATCGATACCGATCAGCCACCAAACTTTCCAAGCAGGACGAAACCGATGATGCACACCACCCAGATGAACAGAGTGCCCATGGTGATGCGGTTCAGGTTACGCTCGGCGACACCGGAGGACCCTGCCGACGAGGAGATACCGCCACCGAACATGTCCGATAGGCCGCCGCCCTGCCCCTTGTGCATCAGGATGGTCAGGGTGAGCAGGATGCTGGTCACGAAGATCAGCCCAATCAGCACGTTGTTCAGAATGGTCACGGTGGGTCCAGTTTCTATCGCAGGTCGCCCCAACTCGGGGCACATATAGTCCTATATTAACTGAGAATGCCGATGGGGCCAACCGGCACACCGGTTGGCCCCATCTCGCGTCCGCTCCGACCCAGCTCGACTGGCCGGGTATCACGGGCGCGCGAGCGTTGCTCAGGCGTAGAAGTTCGCCATGGCGGCGAAGGAGTCAGCCTTCAGCGACGCGCCGCCGACGAGACCGCCGTCGACGTCGGGCTGAGCCATGAGCTCCTTGATGTTGCCGGGCTTGGCGGAGCCGCCGTAGAGGATGCGGGTGGACTCGGCGGTCTCGGCGCCGAAGTCCTCGGCCAGGGCGGCGCGGATGGCGCCGCACACTTCCTGAGCATCCTCGGCGGATGCCGTCTCGCCGGTGCCGATGGCCCAGATGGGCTCGTAAGCGATGACGATCTTGGCGACCTCTTCGGCCTTCCAGCCGGCGAGGGCGGCGCGGATCTGGCCGAGCACGAAGTCAACGTAGGTGCCGGCCTTGCGGATCTCGAGGGCCTCGCCGCAGCACAGGATCGGGGTCATACCAGCGTCGAAGACCTTGCGGGCCTTGGCGCCGACGAGCTCGTCGGACTCACCGTGGTACTCGCGGCGCTCGGAGTGGCCCATGACCACGTAGGTGACGCCGAGCTTGGTGAGCATCTCGGTGGAGATTTCACCGGTGTAGGCGCCGTTGTCGTGGATCGAGACGTCCTGGGCGCCGTACTTGATCTGGAGATCATCGGCGTCGACGATGGTCTGAACGGTGCGGATGTCGGTGAACGGCGGGATCACGAGGACCTCGCACTTGGAGTAGTCGTGGCCAGCGTCGGACAGAGCCATCGCCAGGCCCTGGACAAGGTGGTTGGCCTCGAGGTGATCGAGGTTCATCTTCCAGTTGCCGGCCATCAGGGGGGTGCGTGCCATGAGTCAGTCCTCCAGAACTGCAATACCGGGCAGAACCTTGCCCTCGAGGAGCTCGAGGGAGGCGCCACCACCAGTGGAAATGTGGGAGAAGGTGTTCTCGTCGAAGCCGAGCAGGCGCACGGCTGCGGCGGAGTCGCCGCCGCCGATGACGGAGAACATGGAGCCCTTGGACAGGGCTTCGGCGACGGCGCGGGTGCCGCCGGCGAACGCGTCGAATTCGAAGACGCCCATGGGGCCGTTCCAGGCCACCGTCTTGGCGGTCGCGAGCTTGTCAGCGAAGAGCTTCGCGGACTCGGGGCCGATGTCCAGACCCATCTGGTCATCAGGAATAGCGTCGACCTTGACGACGGTCGCGGGCGCGTCAGCCGCGAACTCGGGGGCGACGATGACGTCGACGGGCAGGACGAGGTCAACGCCGCGCTCGGCGGCCTCGGCGATGTAGCCCTTAACGGTGTCGATCTGGTCTTCCTCCAGGAGGGACTTGCCCACCGAGTAGCCCTGAGCGGCGAGGAAGGTGAAGACCATGCCGCCGCCGATGAAGAGCATGTCGGCCTTCTTCAGCAGGTTGGCGATGACGCCGAGCTTGTCGGAGACCTTGGAGCCGCCGAGGACGACGCCGTAGGGGCGCTCGGGGTCGCCGGTCACCTTGGACAGGGACTCGATCTCCTTGAGGACGAGCAGGCCGGCGGCCGAGGGCAGCAGCTTGGCGATGTCGTAGACGGATGCCTGCTTGCGGTGGACGACGCCGAAGCCGTCGGAGACGAACGCGTCGCCGAGCTTGGCGTACTCGCGGGCGAGTTCTTCGCGCTCCTCGTCGACCTTGGAGGTCTCACGGGGGTCGAAACGGACGTTTTCGAGCAGGGCGATCTCGCCCTCACCCAGAGCGGCGACCGTCTCGGCAGCGGAGGGGCCAACGACGTCGGAGGCCAGCGTGACCTTCACGCCGGAAAGCTCGGCGAGGCGCTCGGCGACGGGGGCCAGCGAGAAGGCGGGGTCGACCTTGCCCTTGGGGCGGCCGAGGTGGGCCATGATAACGACCTTGGCACCAGCGTCGGTGAGGGTCTTGAGGGTCGGCAGGGCCGCGCGGATACGGCCGTCGTCGGTGATGACGCCGTCCTTGAGCGGAACGTTGAAGTCGGAGCGGACGAGGACGCGCTTGCCGCGCAGGTCGCCCAGGGTGGAGATGGTCCTCACGAGGAGTCCTTTCGGTCTGAAGGCGGTGGCGATGTAGGAGATGCCCGTGCACGAGGGTGCACGGGCATCTCGCTGATCAGCTCATGGCTGGTGTATCAGCTGTGTGCTCAGGCGAGCTTGGAGCCGACGAGGGCGGTGAGGCGAACGAGAGCGTTCGAGTAGCCCCACTCGTTGTCGTACCAGGACAGGACCTTGACGAGGTTGCCGATGACCTTGGTCTCGGTGGCGTCGAAGATCGAGGTGTGCGGGTCGCCCACGATGTCGGAGGAAACGATCGGATCCTCGGTGTACTCGAGAACACCCTTGAGCTCACCCTCGGCAGCGGCCTTGACGGCAGCCTTAACGGCCTCGACGGAGACCTCCTTCTTCGCGATGAAGGTGAGGTCGGTCAGGGAGCCGGTCGGGGTGGGAACGCGGACGGCGAGGCCATCGAACTTACCCTCAAGCTCGGGCAGAACCAGGGCGACGGCCTGGGCAGCACCGGTCTTGGTGGGGATCATGTTCAGGGCCGCGGCGCGGGCGCGACGCAGGTCCGAGTGGGGGGCGTCGAGGACGCGCTGGTCACCCGTGTAGGAGTGGATGGTGGTCATGATGCCGCGCTCGATGCCGAAGTTCTCCTCGAGAACCTTGGCCAGGGGGGCGAGGCAGTTGGTCGTGCAGGAAGCGTTCGACACGATGTTCATCGTGGCGCCATCGTACTTGTCCTCGTTCACGCCCATGACGAAGGTGCCGTCGACGTTCTTCGCGGGAGCGGAGATGACGACCTTCTTGGCGCCACCGTCGAGGTGAGCCTTGGCCTTCTCGCCGTCGGTGAAGAAGCCGGTGGACTCAACGACAACCTCAACGCCGAGCTCGCCCCAGGGCAGATCGGCGGGGTTACGCTGCGCCAGCACCTTGATGTGCTTGCCGTTGACGACGATGCCCTCGTCATCGTAGGAGACCTCGCCCTGGAAGCGACCCGTGATCGAGTCGTACTTCAGCAGGTGAGCGAGGGTCTTGTTGTCGGTGAGGTCGTTAACGGCGACGATCTCGATGTCCGCGCCCTGCTCGAGAGCAGCGCGGAAGAAGTTGCGGCCGATGCGGCCGAAGCCGTTGATGCCAACGCGGGTGGTCACTATGTTCCTCCTGCTCGTGCCC
>JAHYYD010000067.1 GCA_019425105.1 Actinomycetota bacterium | reverse complement strand
GCAGGAAGAAAGTCGAGAGATTTCGAAGCATGCTCCAAGAGTACGGCACGCAAAGCCTCTGAGGCCACCGGCACAGCCGTGTAGCCCCTCATCGAGGCAGTAGCAGCACTCAGATCGCGGCGCGGGCACCGAGCTCGCGCTCACGGGCACCCGGGTGCGACGCGTAGTAACGGCGTGCCATCCAACCCGGGTATGCCCACTCGGGCAGACCACCAAAGTAGAGAGCCTGGACGGCCGCGGCCGCCATGAGCACAAGAACGCCGATCACGAGGCCGAGGGAACCAAGGGTGTCGAGCCCACGCGCCTCGCGGGCCATCAGATCGGCAGTCAGGAACCACAGAACGGACAGCAATGGCATCAGCGGCCACACGACCCGCCCCATTTCGCCAGCCGCATTGCCACCGCCCAGCTCCAGACGCACGGAGACACGGCGCGCGCTCGCACCGATTCCGAACCATGCCCACGCCCAGACAAGAGCGATAGCGAGGCCCACGAGTGCGATCAGAGCGGTGGAGTTGGCGACCATTGCGTCCCCCTTCGGACAAAAGCAACATCCCCGTTGGCGTTGCGTACCTAGCGATACTACAACACCAACGGGGATATCTGTCCAACCGAAAGGTCGGAAACGAGACTAATCAGGCATCAACAAGCCCACCAACGCACGCATCGCGCAAATCGCGCAGCATGGACAGCGACGAGAGGGACTCTGCGGTGACTCCCGCCCACACGAGTACGCGCTCACGGCCCTGCGCCACATGACGCTCACGGATGTGCAGCAGCGTACGCGACGGCGACAGGGGCAGCAGAGCGATCACACACGTGCCCGAGGCCTCGGCCCCCTCCGGGGCGCCAGGCGGTGCGACGCGCATCAGGATATGATCCTCGTCCTCGATATCGATGACCGTGGACTCGTCCTCAGGCTCGAACACATGACCGAGCACGTCCCAGACGATGGACGCCGGTGCGTCAATCGCAATGCCTCGGTCGACAACCACATTCGCGCCTGGAAGAACCAGGTCACCAGGCAGCGACACGTCCGCCTGAGACACTGTCAGGCCGATGCGCCGCGGGAAGCCCGTGGCCGCCACAGCGCAAGCACCCGCAACGAGTGACAGGCACGCGAGAGTACGAAAACGCATGTGATACTCCTTGTGAACGCTCAGAAGTCGATGCCCGGCAGCTTGACCTCCGGGGCGGTGATCGGGGAAACCTCGACGCTACCGGAACCCGGTTCGAGCCCGAGCTCCTCGGCAAGGGCATTCGCGCGACGGATGAGAGTCTCGACGATCTGATCCTCCGGCACGGTCTCAACAACCTCGCCTCGAATGAAAATCTGTCCCTTACCGTTGCCGGAAGCAACACCGAGGTCTGCCTCTCGGGCCTCGCCCGGCCCGTTGACAACGCAGCCCATGACAGCAACGCGCAGCGGAACGGTCAGGTCCTTCAGCCCCTCGGTCACGTTCTCCGCGAGCGTCCACACATCCACCTGAGCACGACCGCAGGACGGACACGAGACGATCTCCAGAGTCTTGTCACGCAAGCCCATGAACTCCAGCATCTTCGTGCCGACCTTGACCTCCTCAACGGGAGGAGCGGACAGGGACACGCGGATCGTATCGCCGATGCCCTCAGCGAGCAGGATCGAGAACGCGGAGACAGACTTAATGGTGCCCTGGAAGGCCGGACCCGCCTCGGTGACGCCCAGATGCAGCGGCCAATCCCCCGCCTCTGACAGCATGCGGTAGGCCTGAATCATCGTCAGCACATCATGGTGCTTCACCGAGATCTTGAAGTCGTGGAAGTCATTCTCCTCAAAGAGGGAGGCCTCCCAGATCGCAGACTCGACCAGCGCCTCGGGCGTCGCGCGGCCGTACTTCTTAAGCAGGCGCGGGTCCAACGAACCGGCGTTGACGCCGATGCGCAGCGACACCCCGTGATCGGAGGCGGCCTTGCAGATGTCCTTGACCTGATCGTCGAACTTACGGATATTGCCCGGGTTGACGCGCACCGCACCGCAGCCCGCCTCGATTGCCTGGAACACGTACTTCGGCTTGAAGTGGATGTCGGCGATCACCGGGATACGCGACTGCTTGGCGATGATCGCAAGCGCATCCGCGTCCTTATCCGTCGGGCACGCAACGCGCACGATGTCGCAACCGGCCGCGGTCAGCTCAGCGATTTGCTGGAGCGTGGCACCGATGTCGTGTGTCTTCGTCGTCGTCATGGACTGAACGGAGATGGGAGCGCCCCCACCCACGGGCACGTCGCCCACCATGATCCGACGCGTCTGCTTGCGCGGGAACGGCGACGCCGCGACGTCGGGCATTCCAAGATTGATTTCACTCACCGATTCATTATCGCGCACTGTGCGCATCCTTCCCACACGGACCACGCACGCGTGGTCAGAGTCGCTTTCACCGTCGAGCCGCTACCGGCTCCCCACGGTGAACGTCAGCCAAGAGACACCGGCTTCACGATGTCCGCGACGATCAAAATGACACTCATGACGACCAGCACACCGCCCACGGCCCACGTCAAGGGAACCAGGCGAGCCGTATCGGCAGGCCCCGGGTCCTGCGCGCCACGCGCACGAGCGAACGTACGGCGAGCCCCCTCGTACAGGGCACCGAGAATGTGCCCGCCATCCAGGGGCGGCAACGGAATCAGATTGAAGACGAAAAGCGCCATATTCAACGAAGCCAACAGGCTCAGCAGCACCGCCACGACCTGGCGAGTATCCTGCAGACCCAGCGCCTGTGAATCGCCGGTCACCTCGCCGGCCAAACGACCCACGCCAACAACCGACACCACACCGGACGCATCGCGCTTCTCGTCAGTGACGAGAGAGCGACCCACCTGCCACACAGCCTGCGGAAGGCGAACAACGACCGACGCCGTCCCCGTGAACATTTGCCAGTTAGCGGCGGCAACGTCCGACACCGACGCCGACACGTACTCGTACCCGGCGGTCACGCCAACAATGCGGGCTCCCTGGGCCCCCGTAACGGGAGACACCGTTAGGTCGACGGTTCCGCCGTCGCGCTCGACGGTCAGGACAGCAGACTCGCCCTCCGGAGTCGCCCCAACAGCTCGCTGCAGGTCCGCGAAAGTCGAGACGGGCGCCCCGTTCCACGCGACGACCGTGTCCCCGGGGCGAACCCCGGCCTCGTACGCGGGCGATGCAACCTGCCCGGAAGCGCTCGTGATCGTCGTCGGCACCTCGGCAATCGTGCGCGACGCCGTCGGGGCACCAATCCCCATCATCGCGATCGCGGAGAGCACAAAGCAAATGAGCAGGTTCATCATAGGGCCACCGAGCATGACGGTGATCTTCTTGGGCGCACTCAGATGATAGAACGCGCGATGTTCCTGCCCTTCGGGGATTTCCTCAGCCGAGGCCTCGCGCGCCTCCTGAGCGAGGGTCGGCTTCCCGCCTCGTCCCACGAGTCGCGTACCGGGACGCGCCGGAGCGTACATGCCGACGATCTTCACGTAACCGCCCAGCAGAATGGCGCGCAGCGCGTAGGTGGTGTCCCCTACCTTCTTCTTCCACAGGGCCGGGCCAAAGCCCACCGCATAGTCCGGAACCAACACGCCGAACTTCTTCGCCGGGAGCATGTGCCCCACCTCGTGGAGGGCAACCGACGCCAAAATTCCGATAACAACAACAACGATACCGACGAGAGAGCCCACGCTCACATATCCTTCCACTGGCCCGCGCGAACGAGTTCGCGTGCGCGCTGATCAGCCCAGCGCTGCGCGGCCACAATGTCATCCAACGAGGGATCCACAATACCCTCGTGCTCGTGCACGATCGCCGACACAGTGTCAACAATCGCAAGCCACGGGACCTCCCCCGCGATAAAAGCATCAACCAGCACCTCGTTGGCAGCGTTCAACACCGCGGGATGCGTCGCAGACTCGCCGACGGCAAAGCGCGCCAGATCCACAGCTGGGAACGTCTCATTGTCGACCGGCTCAAACGTCCACTGCGAGGCCGCCGTCCACGTCAGAGGACTCTCCACGCCCGCCAAACGCTCGGGCCAGGTCAGACCCAGCGCGATCGGCAGACGCATATCCGGAGGCGAGGCCTGCAGCGTCGTTGCTCCGTCGCACCACGTCACCATCGAGTGCACGATGGACTGCGGGTGAACGGTCGCAATAATGTGCTCAGGTGCCACGTCAAAGAGCAGGTGCGCCTCGATCAGTTCCAGGCCCTTGTTGATCAGGGTCGAGGAGTTGATCGTCACGACAGGACCCATCTGCCACGTCGGATGCGCGAGAGCCTGCTGCGCCCTCACGCCACGCAGCTGCTGGCGCGTACGACCACGGAACGGACCACCGGATGCGGTGAGAACCAGGTCAGCGACCTCGGAACGGCCCGACACAACCGGAGAGGTGAGGCCACGCTCGTGGACGCCTGACGCGAGTGCCTGCGCAATCGCAGAATGCTCGGAATCCACCGGGACGATCTGCCCCGGGAAACGCATCGCGTTCTTCACGAGGGCGCCACCGACAACCAGCGACTCCTTATTCGCCAGCGCCAGGCGTGCCCCGCTTTCCAACGCCGCAAGGGTCGACGACAGGCCCACGCCGCCGGTGATTCCGTTCAGGACGACGGGAACGAGGCCTGGATAGTCCTCCCGCGCCCGCTCCACCGACGCGCGAACGACATCGACCGACGCCTGCTCGCCCACGAACACCTGTGGGCACTGGCCACCCAGGGCGCGCACAGCGGCGTCGAGCTCCTCGCGCACGTCGCGTGCAACGCCCACAAACGCGGGGGCAAGTGCAACGATCTGCTCGGCGAGCACCTCGATCGACGAACCGCCAGCACTCACACCGACGACGTGAAACCGCCCCGGATGCGCATCAATAACGTCTCGAGCCTGCGTACCGATCGATCCCGTCGATCCCAACAGGATGACGGGAACAACGCAGCCGCTTTGCTCCACGCTCGCCAACATCAGTCGACCGCGAGCAGGATCTCGACAGCACGCCCCAGGTAGGCATCCACCGGTCCCTCCGCGTATGCGTTCTTGCCGCGCTTCGGCCGGAAAGTCGCTGTACGGATCTCATCGGCAGTCAGCTCACCGGCCTCGTCAAAGTACGCTGCAAGACGATCCAGCAGGTCATCCACCTCGTCGCAGGCGTAGCCACGGCCCGAGCTCGGGTGCGAGAAACGCTCACCGCGCGGACGCTGCAGACGCGGATACAGAGTCGTCGCACGATCCGCCACGCGGTCGTACCATGCTGCCTCGCCTTCGGCGGCCACGGAATCCGCACGGTCGCGATTCACGAACGCTGCCTCCAAACGATTCATCGCCCCATCGACAGCTTCGATGTTGTAGCCGCGGCTCTTGAGCTCAAAGGTCGCCAGACGAACCTGCTCCGCGCTGAACTGCTCCGGGGGAACAGCGCCCTCGTATGCACGTCGGGCATCCTCGAAGAAAGCATCGACTTGCTCGCAGTCGTAGCCCTTCGAGAAGAGACCAACCCTAGGGAACTCAGTCATCATTGCTCCTTATACTCTGAGTCATGGAACGAAGAATCTCATCGACGGCCTCCTGGGTGCCAAACTCGGGGGCCACCTGGTCCACGACCGTCTGGATGGGCGGATCGGCTGCGAGGTGATCGACTATGCGGTCAACGCCGAAGCTATCGGTGGCCGCCTGTGTCGCGTCAACGTCCCACACGTGGGCGACCTGCGCTTCGGTCGGCTGCGGGGACACCGCCACGTCGCCAGAATCTACTCGGGGCATCCCTGGGGTGATCGGCCGGATATCGGAGGTGGGCACCTGTGAGGCTGCGGGAGGAACCACGGGCGCTTCGGGGGCGCTGCGTGCTTCGGGGGCACTGCGCGCTTCGGGGGCACTGCGCGCTTCGGGGGCACTGCGCGCTTCGGTCGACGAGGCCGGGGCGGGCTCGTCGGCGCAAACATCCGCCGCTCCCTCGCCGAGCTCATCCTCATGCTGTGCCGCCCACTCGCGTTCGCGATCAAGCCCCCTCAACACGCCGATTAAGCGATCTATCTCGGCGTCCACCTGGTCCATGTTGAAACCGCGGAGCTTAACGGAAAACTCGATCTCCTCAGCCTTTTGGGCGGTCACGATCTGATCCGCCTCGCTCACCTGCCCCCTGATCGTGCGCTCCACATCGGCGAGGAACGCTCGCACCTCACTCATGTCGTAGCCCTCGCGCAAAAACGTACGCGAAAAATCGGTCGTGATCATGCTCGCTCCTCACCGCCGGGCCTCCACCCCTCGGCAACCGCCGTGGCCAACTGGCCACACGCACCATCAATATCGGAACCGCGCGTATCGCGAATAGAGGTCGCGATACCGTTGTCGCGCAGGCGCTCAACGAACGTATCCTGGGCGTGCTTCGTGGACGCCGTCCAAATCGAGCCCGGGGTCGGGTTCAGGGGGATCGGGTTGACGTGCACCCAGCCATGGCCTCGTTTATTGAGCTCATCGGCGAGGAGCTGTGCGCGCCATTCCTGGTCGTTCATGTCCTTGATGAGCGCGTACTCGATCGACACGCGACGCCCGGTCGCCAAGAAGTAGCCCCGCGCAGCGTCCAGAAGCTCGCCAACCTTCCAACGCGAGTTAATCGGAATCAGCTCGTCGCGCAGGTCATCGTCCGGAGCGTGCAGGGATACGGCGAGAGTGACGGGCATCCCCTCCCCCGCGAGCTTCTTAATCGCAGGCACGAGGCCGACCGTGGAGACCGTGATATTGCGGGCGCTCATGCCGAAACCCTCGGGGACCGGGTCAATGAGGCGATGCAGGGCACCGATCACGGTCTTGTAGTTCGCCAGAGGCTCACCCATACCCATAAAGACCACGTTCGACAGGTGGGTCGGTCCACCCGCTAGCTTGCCGTCGCGGCACGAGGCCTGGGCTTCGCGCACCTGATCGACGATCTCGGCCGTCGAGAGATTACGAGTGAGGCCCATCTGCCCCGTCGCGCAGAACGGGCACGCCATGCCGCATCCCGCCTGCGAGGAGACACACAGCGTGGTGCGCTGCGGATAACGCATGAGAACGGATTCCACCTGCGCGCCGTCGTAGAGACGCCACAGGTCCTTGATCGTGCGCCCACCGTCAGCCTCCAGGGAGACCACCTTCGTCACGAGTGTCGGCAACAGTGCTTCCGACACCGCATCGCGCATCCCCGCAGGAACATCGCTCATCATCGCGGGATCAGCCTCAAAGTGCGTGAAATAATGACGCGAAAGCTGATCAGCGCGAAAAGCGGGGAGCCCGAGGTCCTTCAGGACCTGCTTACGGCCAGCCGCATCAAGATCGGCGAGGTGCGCCGGCGCCTTTCCACGGCGCTTCGCCGTGAACGACAGGACGGGCTTGGCATCCTTGTGTGTGGCACCCTCCGGCGGCTGGTCTGTCGGCCGCACCTCACGCCGTGAGCTGCGACGCGTAGGATCCGCCGGCCCCTGTGCTTTCTGCGTACGTTCATGCGCCCCGTGGGGCTGCTTCGTTACTTGGCTCAATGGGTAGACTCCCAAGAAATACCCGGCAGTGCCCACGCGAAAATAAAGTAGGCAACCGGCGCGCTCATCAGCAGAGCGTCCACTCGGTCGAGAACACCTCCGTGCCCGGGCAGGATCTGCGACATGTCTTTCAGGCCGGCCTCACGCTTGACGAGAGACTCAGTCAAGTCGCCCATCGTTCCCACGAAGGCGATGGCGATACCGGCAATCAGGCCCCACCACCACGAGGCACCAAGCAGCCACAGTCCGACCGAGCCTACCGCCATCGCGGTGAGCGCGGATCCAGCAAAGCCCTCCCACGACTTTTTCGGCGACAGTGCGGGTGCCATCGGATGCTTGCCAAACATGACGCCAGCCGCCCAACCTCCCGTGTCGTTGGCGATCACCATGAGCTCGAAGACAACGAACACCCACGGGTTATGCCATGCGGCGAGCATGAGAACGACAAACGAGGCCAGGAACGGAACGTACACAGCAGCAAACGTCGAGGACACGACGTCGCTCATCCGCGATTTCTGTCGATGATCAAGGAGACGCCACGCAGCACACACGAAGACCGTAATGTACAGGGCGAACAGCATGCCCTCAGTGCCCAGCCACCACGCACACGTCACCATGCCGATCGCGCCGACATACAGCGGTGTGACAGTCAACGTAATGCCCATGCGCGCAAACGCGCCGGCAAGCTCCCAAATACCGATAAGACACACGAAGGCGATAACACCAACGAATGCGGGAAGCGAGGTGAAGAGCGGGACTGCGACAGCGGCGATCAGCACGACCGCAGTCGTGATTGCCTGCGGAAGGTTGCGCCCGGCCTTCCCCGTCGGCCCACTCGCGGGATGGTTCTCACGAGTAGGCCCCGGGGAAAAGACGCGGGCGAGGAACGAACGATCAGTTGACGCCATCAGATCGTCAGCAGTTCGCTTTCCTTCGCGGCAAGCATCTTATCGATCAGCTCCGTGTGTGCCTTGGTCGTTGCATCCAGCGACTTTTCCGCGCGCTCAACGTCATCCTCAGAGGCCTCGCCGTCCTTCTTCAGGCGGTCGAGCTGATCCTTCGCCTTGCGGCGTACACCGCGGACGGACACACGACCGTCCTCGGCCTTGCTCTTGGCCTGCTTGACGTACTCCTTGCGCCGCTCCTCCGTCAGAGCGGGCAGGACAACGCGCACGACGTTGCCGTCGTCGGTCGGGTTCACGCCGAGGTCGGACTCACGCAGCGTACGGATGATTTCCTGCGTCGCGGTACGGTCGAAGGGAGAAATCAGAACCGTGCGAGCCTCGGGAATCTGGAAGCTAGCGAGCTGCTGCATCGGCGTGGGGGCGCCGTAGTAGTCAACCAGGAGCTGTTCGAACATCGAGGACGTCGCGCGTCCAGTGCGAATGTTCGCAAACTCGTGGCTGGCCGCATCCACGGCCTTGTCCATCTTTTCCTCGGCTTCGAGGAGAATATCGTCGATCACTATGTGCTCCTTTAAGTCAGTGGTCTGTGAAGGTTATATCACGCCGTCACTAGCGTACCGATTTCATCGCCCATCAGCGCGCGGGTCACCGCACCATCCTCGCCCATGCCGAAGATACGCGTCATCAGCCCATTCTCGCGGCACAGTGCCAGCGCAGAGCCATCAATCACCTTCAGGTCGCGGCGGAGAGCCTCCGAATACGTCAGCGTGTCGAAGCGATGGGCATCGGGGTTCTTGTTCGGATCATCGTCATAGACGCCGTCCACACCGTTCTTCGCGACGAGGAGTTCATCGCAGTGGATCTCCAGGGCTCGCTGCGCGGACACGGTGTCAGTCGAGAAATACGGCAGGCCCGCACCGGCACCGAAGACAACGACGCGTCCCTTCTCCAGGTGACGAATCGCTCGCAACGGGAGGTACGGCTCAGCCACCTGAGCCATCGTGATCGCCGTCTGCACGCGAGCCGGAATACCCGACTGGTCGATAAAGTCCTGAAGTGCCAGGGCGTTCATCACTGTGCCGAGCATGCCCATGTAGTCAGCGCGCGAACGCTCAAGGCCCTCGCGGGCCAGCTGCGCACCGCGGAAGAAGTTACCGCCGCCAACGACGATCGCGACCTGCACGCCATTACGCACTGCCGTCGCAACCTGCTCAGCAATGTTACGGACGACCTTCGGATCCAAACCAATCGATCCACCTCCGAAGGCCTCTCCTGAAAGCTTGAGCAAAACGCGGCGGTTCGTCGACATGACGCTTCTCCTTTATGACGGCCCTGAGAGGGCGGAACGCTTAGGAACCATAGTACCTGGTAAAAGGAAAGCGGCCCCGCCGTTCGGCGGGACCGCTCCCAACTGTCAGCAAGCTGACGACGTCACCAGATCAGGCACCCACGTGCACGCGCACGAAGTTGGTGACCTTGGCGCCGGCCTCCTTGAGGACCTGGCCGACGGACTTCGAGGGGTCACGGGCGAAGGCCTGGTCAACGAGGCAGTTGTCCTTGAAGAACGCGTTCAGGCGACCCTCAACGATCTTAGGAACGATGTTGGCGGGCTTGCC
>JAHYYD010000066.1:7565-10182 GCA_019425105.1 Actinomycetota bacterium | reverse complement strand
CGGCCATGGAATTTGACGTGACCATCGAGATCCCCAAGGGGAACCGAAACAAGTACGAGATTGACCACGAGACGGGTCGCATCCGCCTCGATCGCATGCTCTTCACCTCGACCCGCTACCCGGACGACTACGGTTTCATCGACGACACCCTGGGCGAGGACGGCGACCCGTTGGACGCCCTCGTCCTCCTCGAAGAGCCCACGTTTCCCGGCTGCGTGATCCGCTGCCGCGCGCTCGGCATGTTCCGCATGCGCGACGAGAAGGGCGGCGACGACAAGGTCCTGTGCGTTCCCGCCTCCGACCAGCGCGCCTCCTGGCGTACCGAGATCGAGGACGTGTCGGAGTTCCACCGCCTGGAAATCCAGCACTTCTTCGAGGTCTACAAGGACCTCGAGCCCGGCAAGAGCGTCGAGGGTGCCCACTGGGTGGGCCGCGAAGAGGCCGAGGCCGAGATTCGCCGCTCCTACGACCGCTTGAAGGAGCACGAAGGCCAGCACTGAGCTCACTGCTTGCGAGGGGGCCGCGCGGACGAGCGTCCGCGCGGCCCCCTCGTATACGTCAGACGGTCACGCGGGGCTCATTGCGGCGCTTCCCCTAACTGCCCACGTTCCTCGTTCCCGGCGACGAGTCGCATGAAGCGCCGCTGCGCGGGCGTCAGGTTCTTCGCAGTCACAAACCCCTTCAGGCTGTTATCCGATCGCTGGGGTGCAGCGTCCGACGTCGCTCCCATGAGGCTTACAGGAACCCGAACTGCAAGTCTTTCTCGCAGAGAAGCGTCAAGCACCGAGACTGGCGAGGATACCCGTGCGGGGGTAGACCTCGGCGCTCGTGAGCGTGCCGGGCGTTCGACACAGCTCGTCGAGGGACACATAGGGCTCGTCGTGGGCGCGAAGTCTGCGGTCAAACTCGGCCGACGCGACGCGCACCGGAAGGTCAAGCCCATCGGGGCTCGTCAGCGTCATGAAGACGTACTCGATGTCGCCAGCATCGTCGTTGGTGTGCTTGACGGCCCGATACATCCCGTCGCAGCTCACAGACTCGTAGCGAACCGGCCCCGAACGGCTGTCGGCCAGGGCTGGAGCGGCATACGAGTAGCCCCGCCACGCGACGCCGCCCACCACGAGTGCGGTGACAAGAAACGGAACAGTCAGGGCAGCAAACCAACCCACACTCCCCCACCCCACGTCCGGCGCGCGCAGGGAGAACACGAAGCGGAGGGGCCATGCGAGTAGGCGCAGGACGAGCGGAACCCATCCGAGAAGGAAAATTATCGGGGCACCGATGAAACGGGCCCGCCCCCGAAGCGCCTCCTCACCCAGGTCATAGCGCCACAGCAGCATCCACACGCACAGGTAAAGCAAGGCGACGACGGTCATGAGCACACCACAGGCCACGCGGCCACCGCAACCGCTCATCTCGCCCTCACCCTGGGAACTGCCCGCCGCCCCGCTCGAAGAATTCGCCCGCGGCGCTTCACCCGCACAGGCATCCCCCGACGCGGCTTCTCCCGATGCTGACTCGTCGCTTGTCACTCGCCCATCGTATCTCCCAGCGCGCGATCCAGCGGCAGCCGTGGTCCCGCCTCGCACCCGCGCGAGGAGAGCGGCGTCAGTGACTCCTCCATGCCTCGACAATGGTGCCCGTGCGCTCGTAGAGGGAGATCCCGATCTGCGTGCCGGGGGTCTGGCAGGCCTCGACGATCGTGTTGTAGAGGGGCGTGCCTTTCGCGGCGTGGCGGTCGAGCTCGTATTGGCGCAGGTCGTATGCGCGCACGGATCCGTCGCCCTGGGTGAGCTCGATGTGCACGAAGGGGCCATCGTCGCTCGACACGGGAGTCATGGCGGTGCACGTGACGCCCTCGCGCCTGACGGGGCCATCGCGCCAGTCGAGGGCAGTCTGCCCGCCGAGATCCCAGGCGGTCATGCCAACCACTCCGAACACCACGAGTGAGGCCACAACACCCAGGAACGCGGTGCCGGGGTGGGCCTCCGGCGCATGCTTGCCGCTGGGCGACGGCTTGATCCGGCGAATCAAGTCGATCGCGAAGCGACTGAACGCAGACCAGACGATGGGGAGGAACGCGAGGACAGCGACGGCCGACACAATCACCCTCGCCTGGCTCAAGTGGAACGCCCACTGCCCCCAGTGGTCCCTCGTCAGAAACCCAATGAAGGACCACGCCGGAAACACCACGAGGGACAGGAGCGCCAGGGTGCGCCAGAACGCGGACAGCGGCTTGACGACGCGTGGGACCGTGGGAGTGGCGCTGCTCGTGGGGGTTGTGCTGCTCGGCGTGGTGTTGCTGCTGGCGTCCGGGGCACTCATGCCGTTCATGCTAGCGAACAGGCCCCACAAGCAACGAGACCAGGCCAGACCTCACCCCACAACCCGCACGTAAACCCACCTAGTGGAGCGCTGGCACCCCCGCACAGGCACCCGCCGGTACAAAACTCCCCCAGCAACCCCCGCCTCAAGGCCAAACCGGTACAAAACTCTCCCAACACGGCGAAAAACGCCCATTTCAGACCATTTGGCGCGAGCAGGGAGAAAATTATCACGGCCAGGAAGCAAACAACCCAAGCAGGGAGAACTTTTTACCGCAAACCACCACCCACCA
>JAHYYD010000066.1:2884-7465 GCA_019425105.1 Actinomycetota bacterium | reverse complement strand
AGGAAGCAAACAACCCAAGCAGGGAGAACTTTTTACCGCAAACCACCACCCACCAACCGCACAGGGCACACACACCGGTACAAAACTCCCCCAGCAACCCCCGCCTCAAGGCCAAACCGGTACAAAACTCTCCCAACACGGCGAAAAACGCCCATTTCAGACCATTTGGCGCGAGCAGGGAGAAAATTATCACGGCCAGGAAGCAAACAACCCAAGCAGGGAGAACTTTTTACCGCAAACCACCACCCACCAGCCGCGCAGGGCACACACACCGGCACAAAACTCCCTTAGCAAACCCCCGCACAGGCGCACACACAAACGCCGGGGGCCGCGCAGACTCACTGTCTGCCCGGCCCCCGGGCCATCAAGCAACGTTGTGGCTCAGAGCCTCACGGCGTAGGGCATGATCGAGCCCCAGCTGCACACGCCGGTGATGGGCACAGGCATCCCCCGACGCGGCTCCTCCCGATGCTCACTCGTCGCTTGTCACTCGCCAATCGTATCTCCCAGCGCGCGATCCAGCGGCGCGCCAAGCCCAGCCTCGCACCGGCGTGAAGTGAGCGGCGTCAGTGATTCCTCCACGCCTCGATAATGGTTCCCGAGTGGGGGTACAGGACGATCCCGATCTCTGCACCCTCTGAGCGGCACGCGTCAATGACCGTCGCGTAGGGCTGTTCGCCCGCCTCCACCCTGTCATCCATCCAGCTCTTGCGTTCCCTGTACTCCCACGACGAGCCGTCCGAGCTGACCAACTCGAACACGTACTGTGCCCTGGCGTGACCTTTGCCGGAGTGCGTGATGCTATTGTCCACTTCGAAATCACGGCACGTGACGGCCTCGTGGCGCACGGTCCCCGAACGCCAATCCTGGACGTAGGGGGTCAGGAAATACTGCGAGGCGTACCCAAACGCCCACAGGATCGACGCGGACATCCCAAGGCCGAGAAGCGGAGCGAGGAGCGACGCAACGCCGCCGCGCCTGCCCGACGACGACGGAACGACGCACCTCCAGGCCACTCGCGCGAGCCACCGCAACGACGCCCAGACAACCGGGAACCAGAACACGAGAACTAGGAGCGGCACCCCAAGGCCGGCAAGGCCCGCGTACAGCCTCCATATCGTCCACGGGTCGGTCCCCACCACGACACACACCGAGATGTACGCCATGATGACCCAGATACCGATGTTCACCCACCTCATGCGCCTCTGCACGGGCGTCAGATTCTTCGAGGTGAAGAGCTTATTCATCCCATTACCGGGGGCCGTCTGCGCAGCCGTATCCGAGGTCGTTGCCATGCGGCCACAATAGCCCAGTCCTCACCCCTGTCCCCCAGGCAGTATCAATCAGCGGGAGCGGCCCGCCCCCGAACAACGTGACTCAACCAGACGGGCCGGGAGCGAGCACCGCCGCGACCCTCGCGCTCGCGCCGCGTCCCCTAGTCGCGTCGCCAGGCTTCGGCGATGACGCCCGTGCGCTCGTAGACGGAGACACCGAAGCCGGGGCCCTGCGCCTCGCACAGGGTCATGATGGCGTTGAAGGGGCTATCCTCGCGTTCCATCTCCTTTTCGAGGTCGGAGAGCCCGAACTTGAAGTGCTGCGAGTATCCGTCGGCACTCACCAGGTCGAAGATGACGTAGGTCTTGTTTGCGCGCTTCAGGAAGGTCTCGTCCCCTTCTTTGTGCGCGTTCTGGCAGCTCACGTTCTCGTGGCGGATCGGTCCGTCCCACCAGTCCTGGACAGCGAGGCCGTAGCTTCCCCATGCCCGGGAGACGACGAACGCGAGGATGCCGGCAGCGAGGACAAAGGAGAAGCCGGCGGCGAAGGGGCGAGGCTTCTTCGCATGCTTGGCGAGGAGGGGAGACTTCTGGGCCCTGATGAAGTCACGGAGCGTCCACCGAAGCGAAGCCCAGACCACGGGGACCCACAGGAGGATGAAGAAGGCGGGGATGATGGCGGCCGCCATCTGGGTGCGCATCGACCATTGCCCCCACGAGCCGCGCAGGCCGAATCGCCAGAACAGCCCGTACACGACGATGACGATAAGTCCGACGAAGACGCGGAACGCACGCTTGGTCTGGGTATCAAGCGGGACGGACACCTCTTCGTCGGCCGACGCGGCGCCGGGTTCGTGTCGGTCGCTCTGAAGGGCTGAGTTCTCCATGCCTTCATGCTAGCCACATGACCCCACAAGCGCGCTCGCGGATTCCTCGTCGGGGCACTCTTCTGCGCCGGGCGCGCCATCCGGAACTTGTGGCCTCATGACGGCAGCACCAGGTAAGACTCGCGGCCCATTGAGTGGCTATCGCGGCCCCTCAGGTGGCCACCGCACACGTGCCGACCGCGCACGTACCGACCGTCGCGTTACTGGCGTTGAAATTTTCCATTGCTGACCCGTAAACCCCCGTACAGGCGCCCACCGGTACAAAACTCTCCCAGCAACCCCGACCTCAAGGCCAAACCGGTACAAAACTCTCCCAGCAACCCCCGCCTCAAGGCCAAACCGGTACAAAACTCTCCCAGCACAGCAAAAAACACCTATTTCAGCCCATTCGAGGCGAGCAGGGAGAAAATTATCCCGGTCCCGACGCAAACAACCCGAGCAGGGAGAACCTTTTCCCGCAAACCACCACTCACCAGCCACGCAGCGCACACTCCCCGGTACAAAACTCTCCCGGCAACCCCCACCTCAAGGCCAAACCGGTACAAAACTCTCCCCACACACGGCGTGTAAGCCCAGCCATACACAAGCCCACAACACACAACCCACACAAGCCCGCACACAAACGCCGGGGGCCGGGCAGACTCACTGTCTGCCCGGCCCCCGGACGATCAAGCAACGACGCGGCTCAGAGCCTCACGGCGTAGGGCATGATCGAGCCCCAGCTGTACACGCCGGTGATGCGCACGGGCACGCCGAAGGTGGGAGCCTCGATCATCTGGCCGCCGCCCAGGTAGATGGCGACGTGGTAGATGCCGGACTGGGTGCCGTTGGAGGACCAGAAGATCAGGTCGCCGGCCTCCATGGAGCCGATCGGCACGTGCGTGCCGTAGCTGTACTGGGCGCGCGAGAGGTGCGGCAGGTCGACGCCCGCGCTACCCCAGGCGAGCATGGTCAGGCCGGAGCAGTCCACGCCGCCGTAGGATTCGCCGCCCCACACGTAGGGCACGCCGAGGTAGCTCTGCGCGGTTGCGATGGCGGTGGAGGCGCCACCGCCACCCGAGTAGGAGGGTGCCGAGTACGAGGGCTCTTCGTAGGAGTAGGAGGGCGCGGAGTACGAGTAGCCGTCGTCATCATCCTCATCGTCGGAGGACGACGACGAGGAGGACGAGGCCTGGGCCGCGGCGGCCGCATCGGCTGCGGCCTGGCGTTCGGCGGCGGCCGCGGCGTCGGCCTGACGCTGGGCTTCCGCGGCGGCAGCGGCCTGCTCGGCCGCGATACGTGCGGCTTCCTGACGCTCGGCCTCGAGGGCGGCTTCGCGCTGGTTAATGAGGTCGACCGTCGTGTTCTGCTTGGTGGCGAGCTCCTGGACGTAGGCACTGCGCTGGGCGGCGACGATCGCGGCCTCGTTCTGGGCGGCGGCTGCGGCCTGGTTGGCGGCGTCCGTGCGGGCCTGGACCTCGTCCGTGGCGGCCTGCTGGCTGGCGAGCGCGGTGTTTGCGGCGTCGCGGGTCACCTTGGCGACCTGCTCGAGGGCGGCGACGTTCTGCATCTTCGCCTCGGCGGAGGAGGAGAAGGAGTTGATGCCGGCCTGCTTGGTTTCGACGCTGCGCAGGCCGTCGGAGTCCAGGTATGGGGCGAGCGCATCCAGCGTGCCACCGCCGCCTCGGTAGGCGGCCTGGGCGACGGAAGCGATCTGCTGCTTGCCTTCCTGGAAGGCGGCTTCGGCGGCGTCGGCCTCGGCCGAGGCCTGGCTGGCGGTCGCGGTCGCCTCGGCCAGCGCGATGTTCGCCTCGTTGAGGTTTTCGCCTGCGATCTGCGCGTTCTGCGTCGCGGTTGCGGCGCTGGCGCTGACCTCGGCGAGCTTGACCTCAATCTGGGCGACGCTCATCTTCGCAGCCTCTTCGGCAGCCTGGGCGGCTGCGATCTCTTCCTCAGAGGGGGCGGCTTGCGCCATCTGGGGCAGCACGAGGAGGGCGCAGGCGGCGATTGCCGTCAGGCCCGTGCGAATGGTTCCGCGTCGTCTCATCGTTTGTCTCATCTCGTCTGTTTACGTGCGCCGGCGGGCGCGTACTGGGAAAAAGCCTAACCACTTTCGTCACGCTTGGCAACAAACACACCACAAAACTCAACTTTCACACAAACAACAATCGCAACATTAGTGACATCAGCATCATGATTACCGCACAAATACCAGCGCTTTCATGACACTTTCAACCATCGCCGTGAGCCTGCTCACATATCTGAGCGCCACACCGCCACCCGTTACAAAAGTCCATCATCCGGGACCACCGCGCCCCGGCCTCGTCGATGACAAACAATGGGAACCATGAACCGTCGAATGTGCCGCTGACTGCGCGTCAGCACCAGCGACTGCCGCGCAGTCCCCCGACAGCGGGACGCGCCTCGACGCATGTTCACTT
>JAHYYD010000066.1:0-2784 GCA_019425105.1 Actinomycetota bacterium | reverse complement strand
GGCGTCGGCGGCCTCCTCGTCTCCTCCGGCCAGTCCGCGACCGCCCTGTCGATCCTCGCCCTGGCCGTGGCCGGCAACAACGTGGTCGCCTCCCCCTCCCTGTACGGCGGCAGCGTCACCCTGCTGAAGAACACGCTGGGACGCCTGGGCATCGAGGCGCGCTTCGTCCCCGATCCGCTCGACCCCGAGGCCTGGCGTGCGCTCGCCGACGACAAGACGGTCGCCTTCTACGGCGAGACGATCCCCAACCCGCAGGGCGACATCCTCGACATTGAGCCGATCGCGACGGTCGCTCACGAGGTCGGCGTGCCCCTCATCGTCGACAACACGGTCGCCACCCCCTACCTAGTGCGCCCGATCGAGTGGGGTGCCGACATCGTCGTCCACTCGGCCACCAAGTACCTGGGCGGCCACGGCACGTCGATCGCGGGTGCGATCGTCGACTCGGGCAACTTCGATTTCGCCTCCCAGCCCGAGCGCTTCCCCCTGTACAACACGCCGGACGAGTCCTACCACGGCCTCGTCTACGCCCGCGACCTGGGCGTGGGTGGCGCGCTGGGCGCGAACCTGGCGTTCCTGCTGCGTATCCAGACGCTCATCAACCGCGACCTGGGCGCCGTCACCTCGCCTTTCAACGCGTTCCTCATCTCGCAGGGCATCGAGACGCTGTCGCTGCGCATCGAGCGCCACGTCTCCAACGCGCTGGCGGTCGCCCGCTTCCTCGAGGCCCACCCGGACGTCGAGTCCGTCAACTACGCGGGCCTGGAGTCCTCCCCCTACTACGAGCTGGGCAAGAAGTACGCGCCGCTGGGCACGGGCGGCCTGCTCTCCTTCGTCATCAAGGGCGGGTACGAGGCCGGCCGGGCCTTCGCGGACGGCGTGCAGCTCCTGCCGGTGGTCGCCAACATCGGCGACGCGAAGTCCCTCGTCATCCACCCGGCCTCGACGACGCACTCACAGCTGACCGAGGAGGAGCTGGCCAAGGCCGGCGTCGCGCCCGGCACGGTGCGCCTGTCGATCGGCCTGGAGAACATCAAGGACATCCTCGCCGACCTGCAGCTCGGCTTCGACGCGGCCCGCGCGGCCACGGCCTGATAGACCCGTCGGCGGCCTCGGAGACAAATACACACACTCCTGAGGCTCCGAGGCCGCCGCTGCCCCTCCCCATCTCGCGCATCCACCGCGACAGCGACACGTCACTGCGAAAGAAGGACCTCATGAGCCGCCACAACCTGCCTCCCGCACCCACATCCGGCGCGTGGCGCGAGGGCGACCCGGTCGCGTTCCGCAAGTTCGCAAACCTGGGCGCTCAGCGCCTGGAAAACGGTGAGATCCTGCCCTCCGTGACGCTCGCCTACGAGACGTGGGGCACCCTGGACGAGGCCTCGTCGAACGCGGTCCTCATTCTGCACGCGCTAACCGGCGACGCGCACGTGTGCGGCGAGGCCGCGCCCGGCCAGCCGACCCCCGGCTGGTGGGAGCAGATCGTGGGTCCGGGGCGCATCATCGACACGGACCGCTACTTCGTGGTGGCCGCGAACGTGCTGGGCGGCTGTCAGGGGTCCACGGGCCCGGCGTCCCTCGCTCCGGACGGCGCGCCCTGGGGCTCGCGTTTCCCCGTGATTTCCACGCGCGACCAGGTGTATGCGGAGTCCCGCCTGGCCGACCTGCTCGGCATTAGCGAGTGGAGCATCGTCGTGGGTGCGTCGCTGGGTGGCCAGCGCGCGATCGAGTGGGCGGTCAGCTACCCGGAGCGCGTGCGCCGACTGGTGGTCGTGGCCTCGGGCGCGCAGACGACCGCCGACCAGGCGGCGTGGACGCACACGCAGATCCGCGCGATCCAGCTGGATCCGGCGTGGCGCGGCGGCGACTACTACGCGGGTCCCGGCCCCACCGCCGGGCTGGCGCTCGCCCGCCAGATCGCGCACACGACCTACCGCTCCCCCTCGGAGCTGGACGAGCGTTTCGGCCGTATCCCCCAGAACGACGAGGATCCGCTGCACGGCGGTCGCCTGGCGGTCGAGTCCTACCTGGACTACCACGGCGAGAAGATCGTGCGCCGCTTCGACGCGGGCTCGTACGTGACGCTGTGTCGCACGATGCTCTCCCACGACGTGGGCCGCGACCGCGGCGGCGTCACCGAGGCCCTTAAGGCGGTCACCGCGCGCACGCTGGTCGTCGCCGTCGATTCCGATCGCCTGTTCTTCCCGGAGCAGGTCTGGCAGATGGCGGCCGGGATCTCGGGCGCGTTCTACCGCGAGATCCACTCCGACCATGGGCACGACGGCTTCCTCATCGAGCACGACCAGCTCACCGCCCTCCTCGACGAGTTCCTCAACGAGCGCATCCCCTCGCGCGCATCCTCCTTCGCCTGATCCACGCTCAATTCTCGCCGAGGCCGCCCGCGCTTCCTCCTCATCAACGAGGCGCCGGTGGCCTCGCGCGTTATGCTGACCCCATGAGCGTTACCAGCAATCCCACGCCCGGCGACGAGCCGATCCCGGACACGAGCGGGCTTCCCGACCTGTCCGGGGTGGGGGCCGAGGCCTCGGCGCCCGAGGGGATCCCCGAGCGCGACGTCATGGCCCCGTGGGGCGAGGCCGGTCCCCCCGGACCCCAGTGGCGCACCGACATTCTGGGGGAGGGCTACCAGTCGCGCACGATCGAACTCCTCGACGACGCGGAGGGGCCCTGCGTGGCGACCCTCGTGCGCGCGCGCCCGCCCAAGAGCGCCCGCATGACGGTCCTGTACCTGCACGGGCGCAACGACTACTTCTTCCAGAC
>JAHYYD010000065.1:6768-10195 GCA_019425105.1 Actinomycetota bacterium | reverse complement strand
GCCCGCCCGCGAGATCGCCACACGCGAGCCTGCGGCTCGGAGTGGTCGATCTCGAAGCCCGGCTAGGCCCCGCCATCGCCCACGGGCACCGCAGCCTGGCCCTGGGTTGCTGTCTGTTGCCCAGTCCTGGCTCTCAATCATTAATTTCGCATGCAATTCTCCTGAGGGTATTTCAGGTTTTGAAATCTGATCGTTGATATTCTGCGGTTTTTGAGCTTGTGTTGGATCGTGCCGTGGGGGAATTGCATGCGAAATTTGTCTGGCGGTGGTCTTGGCACCGCCCACCGGCACCGCGGCAGGTTCCTCCGGTGCCCGTTACACCGGCGGCACCTAGTCGCGGTAATTTGCTGATTCCTGGTTGCGTCTCAGCAATTTCGCATGCAATTCTCCTGAGGGTATTTCAGGTTTTGAAATCTGATCGTTGATATTCTGCGGTTTTTGAGCTTGTGTTGGATCGTGCCGTGGGGGAATTGCATGCGAAATTTGTCTGGCGGTGGTCTTGACGCCGCCCGCCGGTCATGCGGCGGGTTCCTGTGGTTCCCCCGGTGCCTTCCGCACTTGTGGTGCCTGTTGTGGTGTCGTGGCTAGCCCCAACTCTGCCTTGTGTTCGGTACAAAACTCTCCCTGCTCGGGTTCTTGGTGGCCAAAGCGGTACAAAACTCTCCCCGCATGCGTAGATTGCGCCAAATCGGGCCATTTTGGGCGTGCAGGGAGAGTTTTGTCCCGGACATGCGGTGAGGGTGGGTGTGCGTGGAGAGTTTTGTACCGGAAGTGGGGCCGTGCTACTTGTGCTGGGAGAGTTTTGTACCGAAAGTGGGGCCGCCCTTGGGTCCTGTTGTCGGGCTTTTGCCGCTCACGGGCGCTGCCTCCGGGCTCTCCGTGCCCCTGGCGTTCTCCATGCCGGTGGTGATGGGGGTTTTGCACTACACGAAGCCTTCTTGCGGCGTGTCGCCGGCGTGTCGGACCCCCGTGTAGTGCAATTCCCCCCGATTGGTGACGGCGAGGCCGCGACTTGAGGCGGTGCGGCCGCCACAGTGCAGACCCATTGGGCAAAAAGAGACCAAAACCGACGGTTGTGGCTGAATGGGTCTGCGTTTTGGCGGATTCGGTGTCTGTCGTGGTTTGTTGGTTGCACGTGAACCGCTGAAGATACGCGTTAATCCCTTGATACGCACGTAAGCCCTTTGATGCGTATGTCAACCCTTAGATATGCGCGTGGGCGGCGCTGCCCACATGTAGACCATCGGGCCCACGTGCGAGTCGTCGGGCCCGCGTGTGGATGAGCACGCCGATGCGTGGTTATGGCGGACCGTTATGACTGCCAGCGTCGCTGCTGGATTGGAATTGCGGGGCACCGTGACAGCTGGGCCCCTCTAGTGGCAGCCTCAACCCACTGATGCGCAGCTAAACCCGATTGGTGGCATGGTGGGCGGCCTGCCCAGGCCGCCACCTATCGGGTTCACGTGCGCATGAGAGGGTTTGATGAAGCTCTAGTTGCGTATCGGTGCGTCGCTCCTGCGTCCCGTTGCGGGTCCCACGATCCAACTGTCCGCGGTTAACCGCATGAGGCAACCGTGGCCTCGGGCAAGATTGGTTAGGCGAACCTGGCCTGGAAAACGTAAGCGTCAATGACGATAAAACGCTGAAATCTGAGGAATATTCCCTCACAGCAACGAGATAGTGAAACATTTGACTAAACGGTGGATAGCACTAGAAATCCTGGGACCAAAGGGCCAAGATAGATGTGTCTGAAGGGCATGGCCCCACAAGGGTAAGCCCCGTACCGAATACATATGCAGAGGAGAAACAACATGACCGTTGAATCCACCGGCTTCAAGGCTTCCGACGTTCTCGCAGGCAACCTGCAGAAGGTCCTCACCGACGTGACCGCTCTGTCCCTCGTGGGCAAGCAGCTGCACTGGAACATCACCGGCGAGGGCTTCCGCTCGCTGCACCTGTTCCTGGACGACGTCGTTGACATCGCCCGCGAGGCCTCCGACGAGATCGCTGAGCGCATGCGCGCCCTCCAGGTCGTCCCCAACGGCCTGCCCGAGGTCGTTGCCCAGCGCAACACCCTGCCGACCGTCCCCGAGACGCTCATCAAGACCGATGACGCCGAGGAGCTCGCCGTCGCCGCCATCAACGCGACCGTCGGCACCATGCGCGACGTGCACGAGAAGGTCGACGCCGAGGACTCCGCCTCCGCCGACATCCTCAACGACTACATCCGTCGCTTCGAGCAGCAGGCGTGGTTCATCCGTTCGCAGAACGGCCAGGCCTGAGCCGCACACCTCCGCCGGGAGGAAGTGAGCCAAGTAGGCTCGCTTGAATAACGTCGGGGTGCCCCGCCTGTCGCAGGCGGGGCACCCTTGTGTGTAGACGCGAGGAGCGTGGCGCAGATGTGCGCTGGGTGTCGGGCGTCGAGTCACCGGCGGAAGGAAGGCAGTGCCCCTGTCGCGTCCAAGCGTGACCTGCGACGTGTGGGGCGGGGCCGTATTGGGAATCGAAGGCTGCTGCAAGGCTTCGACGCTACCCGAGGCGAATAAGCCCGGGCCTTTGCGAGCAGCGCGAACACGCCCCGGGAGGTGACACAGCGTCAGCGACATGGGAGAACGTGAACATTAGGCTGGTGGCGTGACGAATTCCCAGGACGCAGCAGCCAGCACCTCGACCTCGATCCGCACGCACACCGGCGAAGTGCAGGCCGGCGCAGTGCACACCGGCGAAGCCCGCCCCGCCCTCGTCCTCGTCAACCTGGGGACGCCGACCGCTCCCGAGCCTGGCCCGGTGCGTGCATTCCTGCGCGAGTTCCTCTCCGACCGCCGCGTCATTGAGATGAGCCCGATCCTGTGGAAGCCCATCCTGGAGGGCATCATCCTGCGCGTGCGCCCGCGCGAGGTCTCCCACAAGTACCGCAGCATCTGGATGGACCAGGGGTCGCCGCTCATGCACTACACCTGCGAGCAGGCCCGCCTCCTCGGCGAGCGCCTGCCGGGCGCGCGTGTCGAGGTCGCGATGCGCTACGGTCAGCCCTCGATTGGCTCGGTCCTGGATCACCTGCACGCCGAGGGAGTGCGCCGCGTGGCGATCTTGCCCGCCTACCCGCAGTACGCGGCCTCGACGGTGGCGACGATCAATGACGCGGTCGCGAGCTGGATCGGCCGCAACCGTGACGGCTTCGAGCTGCGCCTGCACCGCTCCTTCCCCGCGGCCCCCGCGTACATCGACGCGCTCGCGACCGCGCTCGAACGGCATTGGGAGCGCGTGGGCCGCCCCAACTTCCTCGCGGGGGACCGCGTCGTCGTGTCCTTCCACTCGATCCCGGTCGCCATGGACGAGGCCGGGGATCCCTACCGCGCCGAGTGCCGCCGTACGGTCGCCGCCCTCGAGTCGCGCCTGGGCCTGGCGATGGGGTCGCTGACGGCCA
>JAHYYD010000065.1:0-6668 GCA_019425105.1 Actinomycetota bacterium | reverse complement strand
ACGGTCGCCGCCCTCGAGTCGCGCCTGGGCCTGGCGATGGGGTCGCTGACGGCCACCTTCCAGTCCGTGTTCGGGCGGGCCGAGTGGCTGGGCCCGCAGACAATCGAGGAGATGGCCGAGCTGGGCGGCGCGAAGTGCCCGCGCGTGGACGTCATCTGCCCGGGCTTCATGGCGGATTGCCTGGAGACGCTCGAGGAAATCGACCAGCTCAACCGCGAGACCTTCGTCGAGGCCGGAGGCGGGGACTTCCACTACGTGCCCTGGGGCAATGACTCCGAGGGGGCTGTCGCGTCCCTGGAGGAGCAGGCGCGCATCGCTCTCGCCGGCTGGGTGTAGGCGCGCTGTCACAATCGACCGGCGGACGAAACCCTTCGGCGGATGCGGCCCCGGCCTCGTAGCGTGGAGGCATGAGCACGCCTGACTGTACGACCTTCTCTACGTTGGCCATCCACGCTGGGTTTGACCCGGACCCCATCACGGGTGACGTGGTGCCTCCGATCCACGTCGCTTCGACGTTCGTGCAGGATCAGCCCGGCGAGCTGCGGGAAGGCTACGAGTACGGGCGCTGCGGCAACCCAACGACCAACGCGTTCGCGGGTGCGCTCGCGTCCCTGGAGGGGGCGACGCACGGCTTCGCGTTCCCCTCGGGCATGAGCGCCGAGGACACGGTGATCCGCCTGCTGGCGCGCCCCGGCGACCACGTCGTGCACTCGACCGACGTGTATGGGGGCACACACAAGCTCCTGAGCGTCATCAAGCCAGCCGAGGGCATCACCTCCGAGGCCGTGGACCTGACCGACCTGGCCGAGGCCGAGCGCGTCATCCGCGCCTCGCGCCCCCAGATCGTGTGGGTGGAGACGCCCTCAAACCCGTTCCTGCTGGTCACGGATATCGTTGCGATCGCGGCCCTCACGCACGAGGTGGGCGGCCTGCTCGTCGTGGACAACACTTTTGCGACACCGGTCCTGCAGCGTCCCCTCGAGCTGGGTGCGGACGTCGTCGTGCATTCGACGACCAAGTACGTGGGTGGCCATTCGGACGTGATCGGCGGTGCCTTCGTCCTGCGTGATGGCCTGGAGCTGCCCGCGCACGTCGAGCCTTTCTTCGGCGATCGCGACGGCGCCGCCGAGGCCGTGAAGCTGCAGATGGCCCTCGGGCACGTGCCCTCCCCGCGCGACACGTACCTGGCACACCGCGGCCTGAAGACCCTGGCCCTGCGCGTGGAGCGCCACTGCGAGAACGCGCAGAAGGTCGCCGAGTTCCTGGCCGCCCACCCGAAGGTCACGGCCGTCCACTACCCGGGGCTGGCCTCGGACCCGGGCTACGAGCTGGCGCGCGCCCAGAACCCGGCCGGCGTGGGAGGCGTGCTCTCCTTCCAGGTCGCCACCGAGGAGGCGGCGATCGAGCTGACGACGCGCACGCGCGTCTTTGCGCTCGCGGCGTCCCTGGGTGCGCCGGAGTCCCTCATCGAGCACCCGGCGATCATGACCCACTCGACGCGCGTGGGCGGCGTGGGTGGCGTGCCCGGCACGCTCCTGCGCCTCGCGGTCGGCCTGGAGGACGCCGGCGACCTGATCGCGGACTTGGATCAGGCGCTCGCGCAGATCTGATTGCGGACTTGGACCAGGCGCTCGCGCAGATCTGATTGCGGACTTGGATCAGGCGCTCGCGCAGATCTGACGCCCCTTCGGTGCCCCTCTGGTGCTTCACTGGTGCCTCTCTGGTGCTTCACCGGTGCCTCTCACGTGCGTCTCTTGCGTCTCGCTGATGCCGTCGCTTACCCATAAATCTCGCAGGTAATTTAATTTGGTCAGTTTTTGATTGTGCTCGAAAACGTTGCAATTCCGGGGCTGTAATTTAAGATCTTGAAGTATCTGCGATGGAATTGCATGCGAAATTGAGGGGGACGAGGCCGGGGACGAGGCCGGGGTACCCAGGGCGGTGGCGTGCGCTTAGGGGGTGGATGCGGCGGCCCATTGATGCGCGGCGGCCCGTTGATGCGCGGCGGCTGATCCAGGTCGCCGCCGCCATCGGGTGCTGAACGACTGCACATACGAATAGGTAATGAACATCCGGATAGCTTAATAACCTATCCATATGCGCATTACCTATCCAGATAGGAACAACCTATCCATATGTGCGCAACCTATCCGCGTAGCACTCAGACAGAAGCCGCTGCGGCACCCGTAAGGGGGCTACTCAACCCGGTGGGTCAGCGAAATACGGCGGCTCAGTGGGCCCTGCGGCCCGTTGAAGCCCGGCGGGTCAGCCAGGTCGCGGCCGCCGTGGCGCCGCCGACGGCGAGGACCGCGGGCACGAGGATCGTCGTGCCCTGGCCGGTGAACTCGATGACCAGGATGAGCCCCGTGAAGGGCGCCTTCATGGAGGTTCCGAGGAACGCTGCCGCGCCGATGAACGCGAAGGCGGCGACCTCTGAGCCCGGCCATGCGGCAGCCCACGGCAGTCCGATGACGGCTCCCAGCCCGGCGCCGAGCGCGACCGCGGGGGTGAGGACGCCGCCCCAGCCTCCCGCGCCGATCGTCAGGAACGTGGTCGCCGTCTTGGCGAGGAGGACCACCAGTGCGAATGTGAGTCCCGCGCCGGCCGCCCACGTCGCGTCAAACTGCGTCTGCGCGCTGGCCTGCCCGTTGCCGAGCACGGAAGGAATGCGGGTAGAGACCAGGCCGACGGCGACGAACGCGAGGGGCAGGGTGACGAGGATGCGCCAGTCGCGCGGCCGGATTGCCCCGGTGCGCGCGACGGCCTGTTTGAACGCCCATCCAGCGGCGCCGAGCACCGGCCCCATGAGCGCCCCGAAGACCGTGAGGGACAGCGACGGCGTGAGGGTGGGGACCGTGTAGAAGAAGGTCGGCCTCGTGAATCCCGTGGAGATGAGGACAGCGAGCCCTGAGGTGATGAGCGCGGGGGCCACCGCGCGCGCCGAGAGCGACACGAGGAGGATCTCGAGGGTGTAGACCGCGCCCGACAGGGGGATCGAGTAGACGGCGGCCAGGCCTGCGCCCGCGCCGCACGCGACGATGATGCGCCGATCTTCGGGGGTGAGCCCCAGCCGGTCGGCGGCGGCCGCGCTGAAGGCGGCGGCCATCTCTCGTGGGGCGACCTCGCGCCCCACAGAGGCGCCGAGGCCGACGACGAGGACCTGGGTCAGGGCGTGCCAGGTGGCGCGCAGGGGAGGCATGGGGGTGCCGCTCACGGCACCGGCGACGGAGGTGACGGCCTTGTTACGGCGGAAGAGCAGGAACCAGGAGAGTGCGCCGACGACACCGGCGAGCGCCAAGACTCCGACGCGGCGGGCGGGGGAGACGGCGCTGACGGCCTGCAGGAGCGTGCCGCCGTGCATGTCCCAGGCAGCCGCCTGGATCCAGTGGAGCAGGTGAATGCACGCCAGGCCGACGAAGCCGGCGATGACCCCGGTGAGGAGTGTTGCGACCGCGAGGCGCCGCGTGCTCACGGACATGGCGTGTCGGAGTCGAGGCGCTCGCTCACCCGCGTGAACAGCCCGGTGAGCATGTCGATCTCCTCGGGCGTGATGTCGTCGAGGAAGAGACGGCGGATGACGTCGCGCTGGACCAGGGCGGCCTCGTCGAAGAGGGTCTTGCCGGCCTGCGTCAGGAAGACGAGGCCTCCGCGCCCGTCGCCCTCGCATGGGCGGCGCTCGATGAGGCCGCGGGATTCAAGGCGCTTCATCGTGTGGGTGAGGCGCGAGCGCGAGAAGACGACCTGATGGGCCAGGAGGGAGGGGCGCACGCCCGTCTCCCCGGCGCGATCGGTCATGAGGAGCACGGAGTATTCGGGCATCGACAGACCGGCCTGGCACTTGAGGGCGGCTTCGATGCGCTCGGTGAGGCGAGCCGTCGTCGTGAAGTAGAGCTCCCAGGCCGCCGCTCGGGGGTGGTGTGCTCGGCTCACTGGGTCTCCTCGTATCGTGCGGCATCTCGACGAGGCCAAATCGGCCTCGGGCTGCCTACGAGTATAACTTTCAATTACTCCGATCAAAAAATCGATGCTGCGTAGCTCACGTTCTCACGACGAATTGTTGATTGGCAGGAATTGTATGAATTGCGATATCCTCATGATAGGAATTGACTCTTTCAGAAATTCCCCGTCTCTTTTTCTCTGAAAGGACAGACATCGTGAAGAAGACAAAGAAGATTGTGGAAGTCGTCGACGATTTCGACGGCACCCCCGCAGATCAGACCGTGCGTTTCGCATTCAATGGTGCGTCGTACGAAATTGATCTGAACCGCGCCCACTTCGAGGAATTCGCGGAAGCGATTCAGCCCTACATTAAGGCTGGCCGCAAGACGGGGACGACCCGCCGCCGCGGCAACGCCGGTAACCCGGCGCAGCGCCTGGAGAATGCGAAGATTCGCGTCTGGGCGAAGGAAGAGGGACACGACCTGTCCGACCGCGGTCGTATCCCCGCTCCGATTGTTGAGGCCTATCGCAAGGCACACGCCTGAGTGAGAGCAGAATTGCGGGCGCACGCCACGTGCGCCCGCAATTCTTTCTCGATGCACTGAAGGGGTGGTACGCAGATGCGTGCCACCCCTTCAGTCGCGGATAGCCTCAGCCCTTGGTGACGGCGTTATTCACGCCCGAGTCGGTGCCGGTCTGCGGGGCGTTGCCCTCCTCGTACTGAACCGAGTTGTTGGAGCCCGTGAAGGACACCTTCTGGACGGACTTCACGGCGATGGCATTTTGGGAGCCGTTGACCGTGATCTCGGAGACGGCCTCGCCCTCGATGTGGTTGTTCGAGCCGTTGATGACGACGGTCTTGGTGCCCGCGGGGATCTCGACGTGCGTGTTGGACTCGTCGATCGTGAAGGTGTCGGCGGCGTCGGACTTGCCGGAGTCCTTGGAGGTGTCCGACTTGTCGGAGTCGCTGGGTGCATCGGTCTTGGTGTCCGTGCTCGGGCTGCTCGAGGCCTCGGGAGCGGAGGAAGCCGCGGGGGCGGAGGAGTCGCCGCCGGACACGTTGGCGGTCTGGGAGCAGCCGGTGAGGGCCACGGTGGCGACGGCGAGAGCGGCCGCAGCGGGAAGGAGGGACTTCAGGGACATGGTGTCTCCCTTTCGTTGATCGGTCGTAGATAAGCCCTCGTTGGGGTACTAGAACGCGGGGATGAAGATTTCGACGCGGCGGTTGAGCGCGCGACCCGAGGGGTTGTCCGACCCGTCGGCGTTCTCGTTGGGCGCCACCGGCTTGGACTCGCCGTAGCCGGTCGCGTCCAGGGTGGAGCTCACGCCGTCCTTCTTCAGTTCGGCCACGACGGCGTCCGCGCGCTCCTGGGAGAGCTGCAGGTTGAAGGCCTCGTCCGAGATGGAGTCGGTGTGCCCGTAGACGTGGGCAGCGGGGACCTTGTTGCTGGTGAGCACGGTCGCGAGCGACTTGATCGTCTGGGCAGCCTCGGGGCGGATGTCGGACTTGCCGAAGTCGAAGAGGACGCCATCTTCGAGAGTGATGACGGTGCCGCAGGATTCCACGGGCTTCAGGTTGGCGACGGGCGGGAACTTGCCGAGCTTGCCGAGCTTGCCGACCTTCGGCGCGTCCTTCACTTCCTTGCCGTTGACGGTCGCGGTGCCGTCGCCGTTGTTCTGGATCGTCAGCTTGTCGTCCGAGTAGCTGCCGGTGCCGTCGCCGTTGTTGATGATGGTGACGGTGCCCTTGGAGTACACGCCGGAGCCGTCGCTTTCAACGGTGATGGTTTCGGAGGTGGAGGAGTTGGAGTAGTTGCCGCCGCCCTGGCCGTCCAGGACGATGCTTGTGGTGGGGGTGGAGTAGGTGCCGGAGCCGTCGGTGCTCACGACGAGGGACACCATCGTATCGGCGTTGGAGTAGGTGCCGGAGCCGTCGCCGCCGTAGACGATCGAGATCGGGCCCTCGGTGATCGTGCCGCCGCCCTGGCCGTCGTTGACGACGGTGCCGTTGTCCGAGGAGGAGACGACCGAGCCGTCGCCGCCGAAGACGGTGGAGCCGGATACGAGGGAGGTGCCGTCGCACTTGGCGGGCGAGATGGTCACGCCGGGGACGGTGTTGAGGGACTTGGAGGCGGAGTCGACGATGGCCTTATCGGCGTTGGAGGCGAAGACGTCGACGGAGGGAACGGAGAACAGGGGGATGGCCGGGATTTCGCCGGGGCGGTATCCGGACACGGTCGGGACGGACGAGGCCGTGGCCGAGGGGGTGGCCGCCGGGGTCGTTGGGTCCGCGGCGGGGGATGCATCGGTGGCCTGGGGCTTCGAGGAGCCGCAGGCGCCGAGGGCGAGAGCGGTCGCAGCGATGAGAGAGGCTGCCAGGGTGCGTCGTGTGATGTTCATGAAGTTAACCGTACGGGTAAAAACGAGGGGCGCACACTGTTCCGGTAATCATGTAAAACCGCGGAATCTCAAGGCTGTCAGGGGGAAATTTCGGGTGAGTCAGGGGCGAATCAGGGTATGCCCGGGGTCTGGGCCTGACCGAGAGCTCCAGCCGCCTTGGGGGCGTCAGGGGGGAGAGGTGGTCGTGAGAGAGAAAAGTGTCCAAGCTGTGGCGTGATCAACCCCACGGGATGTATGAGGGGTGCCTCCACCTGTGGAAGAATGGAGACATGAGCTACAAACTGGTGCTGCTCCGCCACGGCGAGAGCGAATGGAATGCAAAGAACCTC
>JAHYYD010000064.1 GCA_019425105.1 Actinomycetota bacterium | reverse complement strand
GCTGGAACAGCCTCTACCTGGGCAATCACGACCAGCCGCGCGCCGTCAGCCGCTTCGGTGACGAGGAGTGGTGCTACGAGTCGGCCACCGCCCTGGCCACCGCTCTGCACATGCTGCGCGGCACGCCCTACGTGTACCAGGGCGAGGAGCTCGGCATGACCAACAGCGTCTTCGGTGGCATCGAGGACTATCGGGATGTCGAGGCGCTGCGCTACTACCGCGAGGCCGTGGAGTCGGGGGAGAGCCCCGAGTCAGTCCTGGTGGGTATGCGCGCAACCGGCCGCGACAACGCGCGCACCCCCGTCCAGTGGGACGCAAGCGAGAACGCCGGTTTTACGGACGGAACGCCATGGATTGGCGTTACCCCGAACTATCGGGAGATCAACGCCGCCTCCCAGGTCGGCGACCCATCCTCCGTCTACGCCTACTACCGCGCGCTCGCGGACATCCGACACGGGCTCCCCGTCATCGCGGCCGGTGCGTTCGAGCGCATCGGCGCCCCCTCGCCCGCGATCTTTGCCTATCGCCGCACCCTCGGCGAGGCCGTGGCAACGGTCCTCGTCAACCTGTCTTCACAGCCTGCGTCCCTCGGCGAGGCGGCGCGCGGGGTGGTCGGCGAGCTGCTTCTTTCCAACCGCGACCTGCCCGAGGCCAGGCGGGGAGTCCCGGCAGTCCTCGAGCCGTGGGAGGCGCGCGTTTACCTCGCGTGAGGGGCGCGTGGCCCCTGGGTGCTGGCGTATGTTCGTGTACACGTCATGAATCATTTATCCAGAGTGCACTCCAGCGTGGGCGTTGCACCGTCGTAAGCGAAGTCGATGCGGCATTCGTAGGAGGCCGCTTGGGGGAGGCGCTTGCCGGCGTTGGGGTCGGTGGGGCCTGTTCCTACTATGAGGGTGAAGCTCCATACCGTCGAGAACACCGGTGACATTGATGGGCCTGTCCCTACTATGCGGCCGAAGCGCTTATTCTCTAGTGGACCAATGAAGGGTGGATCGTTTACCAGGTCCAGTGGTTCAGTGGAGAACGCGAGGGCTCCGCAGGTGCGTTGTCGCGCGGGGTTTGGCGTGCCGGTGCGGCAAGATGCCGCGAAGGCTTCGCTTTCGGTTTGGATCCATTGGGTGAGCTTCTCGCTCGGCTCAATTGTGAAGGGGGTGGTCCTCCACATGTTGGTGCGGATTTCCCCTGCCCCATCGGCCAGGGGGTGCTCGTAGTTGAGCGTCCAGTACTCGGGGTTCTTGGGGGTGGCCTCCATGCGGTAGCTGCCGGGAAAGAGGAGGTAGGAACCCCGCGGGTTGCTGACCAGGATGTCGCCGATGCGAATGCTGCGCAGGCCGTCCGTGTCGATCACCGTGGTCATCGATCCATACGAAGAGACGTCGATCTTCCACATGCCGAGCTGACCGTTCCTCCGTTTGGTCTCTTCGAAATAGGAACTGAAGAAGTAGGAGTCGCTTGCGCGGTCGTTGAACCGAACCGTACCCTCGATCTCCGTCCGTATGCCCTCGTTCTCCGTCGAGTTGTTGGGAACTGCGCGCCCCTCAAAAGTGACTTTCGAGGGGGCGTGCGCGTGTGCGGCATCCGTGAGGAAGTCACGCGAGTCTTCGCCGTCGAAAAGGGTCACGAGTTCGGGGAAATATCTCACGGCGTCGTCGTATTTCCCGTCTTTGACGAGGTCCATGTAGCGGTTCCACGCATCCAAGGCTGTCAGGTTGGACAGGTACACGTAGTTCGACCAGTATCCCCCTCCTGCGATGGCGGCCACGAGGCCCACGCACGAGGCCGTGGCGATCCAGCGCTTGCGCCGCGACGGGCGCGATGGCAACGCCGTCGACGAGGCAGTCGTTGCTGTCTCAATGCGTGACATGGAACCTCCCAGGGTGTGCAACATCGAACGATAGCAAGGGGTCACTCGGCGCTGCAAACACTTGAACATTCCGGGGCCTCAGTTGTCGGGAGAATCCTCCAAGTGCGGTGCGGTGGTTGGGGCAGGCGTCGTGCTCTTCCTGGGGTGGGTGCTCCGGCGTGCTACTGATAACGCTACGGTCCGATAATATGTGGAGCGGTCAGGTTTTTCGCTCCTACGTGAGAGAGGCGTCATGACGGCGAAGAAGCTTTATCACCGCCTGTACGCGCGTGTGGTGCGCGAGCGGCTGCGCTGGTCTGTCCAGCCTCCCGTGTTTTTCGCGCGCCGCCGCTACTGGTTGACGAGCGTGGTGGCCGTCGTGGTCCTCATCGGCGGCACCGTGTCTGTGCTCGCGTGGCACTCCCACGTGGAGCGCGTCAACCGGGAGAGGGATAACGAGGCGCTCGCCGGTGCCACCAGCGTGGTGTACGCCTACTGTGACGCTGTCTTGGGTGGGCGCATCGACGAAGCGGCTGCGATGGATGGCCTCGCAGATTCTACGGACCCCAATTGGATGCTGAGCGATGCGGGGGAGGACTTCAGGGTTGAGGCTCGCACTTTCTTTTCCTTGACGGTGTCCGAGGGGGAGATGTCCCCGGACAGGCTCACTGCGACCTTTGATGTCACGAGCACCCCTCGCGTCGGGATGGCAGCGCGTGAGGAGAGTATCGAGATGGTGGCGCGCCGAGACAGCGTCGACGCTCCCTGGATGATCGCCACCAGCCTCGCGCGTCGCGTGGTCGTCACATTCCCCGCCGGCACTTCCGCCGCGTTCTTCAATAATGACGCCATTGAAACGTTCGATCCGAGTGAAGGATGGCCCGAGGCGGTGCACACGGTCTCTCTGACGCTCTATCCGGGCCTCTATCAGATTGGTGCGCGCTCCTTCTCTATCGACATGAATATCGTTGCGGTTCCAAAAAGCAGCCAGTTTCCCTATGACGAAGATTATGCGACTGTGGGGTCATTGGTCCGTGTGCCTTTCGTTCCCGTGAATGAGGATGTTTCTGTTTCTCCCTTCTCATCGGATAAAACATTATTGGAACGAGAAACTGCTCTGGAGGTGGGGACCGTCATGATTTCTTGTATTAATGGCGAGATTCAGGATGCCAATCTGTGTCCAGACTTCACGAGGGGCGTCTACGACCCGGTGCCGCGCAATCGGATGAATTCAACGCGTGATGCCTTTAATATCGCGGTGACGCTCGATTCGCCCACCTCGTTCACAGTCACGTCGCTGGAAGCGCGCGATCCAGCAACTGGTAACACTCAGGATTACACGGGCACTGTCACTGTCACCTATGACGATAAGAGGCATCAGACGATTAACGATATCACGCTCACTACACGCGAAGAGGAGACGCATCGCGAGGCTGAGCGGCGGGTCAGGCCTCAGTAGTAGTAGGGGTAATCCTCCCAGCGGGGGGCGCGATGCTCGAGGAAGGCGTCGCGCCCCTCCTGTGCTTCGGCCGTCATGTACGCCATGCGCGTGGCCTCACCGGCGAAGACCTGCTGACCGGCCAGCCCGTCGTCCGCCAGGTTGAAGGCGAACTTGAGCATGCGGATGGCCTGCGGGGACTTCGTCGCGATGGTCGCCGCCCACTCCAGGGCCGTCTCCTCCAGCTGCGCGTGGGGGACGGCGCGGTTGATGACGCCCCAGCGCTCGGCAGTTTCGGCGTCGTAGCGCTGCGCGAGGAAGAAAATCTCGCGCGCCCGCTTGTCGCCCGCCTGGCGGGCCAGGAGCGCCGAGCCGTAGCCCGCGTCGAAGGAGCCGACGTTCGCGTCCGTCTGCATGAAGGCCGCGTGTTCGATGGAGGCGACGGACAGGTCTGCGACCACGTTGAGGGAGTGCCCACCGCCAGCGGCCCAGCCGGGAACGGCCGCGATGACGACCTTCGGCATCGTGCGGATGAGGCGCTGAACCTCGAGGATGTGCAGGCGTCCGGCGCGCGCGGGGTCGATCTGCTCGCGGCGCTGCGCGGTGGCCGCCTCCGGGTCCGCGCCCTCGACCTCGTAGCGGTACCCGTCCCGGCCTCGGACCCTCTGGTCACCGCCGGAGCAGAAGGAATAGCCGCCGTCGCGCGCCGACGGGCCGTTACCCGTCAGGATCACGGCCGCCACCGAGGAGGTCTGGCGTGCGTGGTCGAGCGCGCGGTACAGCTCGTCGACCGTGCCGGGACGGAAGGCGTTGCGGATGTCGGGGCGGTCAAAGGCGATGCGCACGACCGGCATGTCGGTGCCCTCGGGGCGGCCGTCCACCTCGGGGCCGCGCGAGATGCCCCGGTGGTAGGTGATGTCGGCGAAGTCGAAGCCCTCGACCTCGCGCCAGCGCGTCGGATCGAAGGTGTCGGAGACGAAGGGGAGTGCACTCATGCCTCGGATTCTAATCGACGAGGCGGGGGCGGGCTGCCGTGCGCGTGCGTGCGGGTGGGCGCTCGACGGGCCCTGCTGAAGGGGTGGCCAGGCCCTCCGACGCGGTGGGCGTGTGCAACCTAACCAATCGGAACAAAGGGCACCCTCGTGTTCGCGGATGGTGAGATAACTAGTCACTGATGCGTGTGTCGTGACATACTCTTGTATTTGCCAGGCGTTCTGCTCTGTCAGGGAGTCTGTCACTTTGGGGCGCTTACTACACAATCGCATACAAGTGTCAGCGTGATCGAGTTGTTGCGAAGCCAAGGTTGCGCGATAATATTACCGGTAAGTAAGGAGGCTCCTCATGAATGCAGCGCCGCAGCCAACGCTCATGCGCATTCCGATGCGTACACTGAGTCGCCAAGTGCGCTACGCCCTCGAAGGCGTCGATGACATATTGGTGTACAAGGTTGCTATGACGACGCGTTTCCGCGGGGTGACGCGCCGCGAGGGCCTTCTTCTGCACGGCCATGCCGGCTGGGGAGAGGCCGCGCCCTTCTGGAACTACGACGACGCTGAGTCGTCCCGTTGGCTGGCGGCCGCGCTCGAGTCTGCCCGCCGATTCCCGCCGGTTCCTCGGCGCAAGTTCGTGCCCGTTAACGTCACGATCCCCGTCATTTCCCCCGAAGAGGCCTACGAGCGAGTGAAGGCCTCGGGCGGATGCGCGACCGCGAAGATCAAGGTCGCAGAACCCGGCGTGAGCCTGAGTCGCGACTGCGCGCGCATCGCGGCCGTCGCCGATGCCCTGCGTGAGACGGTTGGTGGGCAGGCGATGATCCGCCTCGACGCCAACGGCGCGTGGGAGGTCGACGAGGCTCGCGCCGCGATCCCCGCGATGGCTGCCGCCGCGGGCGTGGTTCCCATCGAGTATGTGGAGCAGCCCTGCCTCACTGTCGATGAGCTGGCGCAGGTGCGCCGCTCGGTGGACGTTCCCATCGCCGCGGACGAGTCGATTCGCCGAGCCGAAGACCCGCTTGAGGTGGCTCGCAAGGAAGCCGCCGACGTGGTCATCATCAAGGTGGCCCCTCTCGGAGGCGTGCGCGCGGCCCTGCGCGTGGCGCGCAAGAGCGGGCTCGGGGTCGTCGTCTCCTCTGCCCTCGAGACCTCCGTTGGCCTGTCGGTCGGCGTCGCTGCGGCGGCTGCCGTGCCCGGCGTGCCTCGGGCGGCCGGCCTGGCCACGGCCTCACTGCTGGTGGGGGACGTGACCGAGCCCCTGATTCCCGAGCGCGGACGCCTGCCTGTGGGGCGGCGCGAACCCGACCAGGAACTCATCGACCGCACGCCGGTCGACGGCGATCTCGTCTCCCGCTGGGGCATGCGCCTCGAGGGTATGGCCGAGCACCTGGGGGCAGGGGGCCGGTAGGCTGGGTCTATGCCCTCCGTCGATACCGCCAGCGCCATCCTCGCGTCCCTGGAGGCCCTAGGCCTCACGCACGTCCTGTACTGCCCCGGATCGCGCAGCGCCCCCTTCGCATACGCGCTCGAGGCCGGTGCTTTCGGCGGCGACGCGCGCGCGGTCCTGGATGAGCGCGGCGCCGGCTTCATGGCCGTCGGCTTGGCCCGCACCGGAGCCCTACCCGCCGTCGTCGTCACCTCGGGGACGGCCGTCGCCGAGCTCGCGCCCGCCGTTCTTGAGGCCTCCCACGCGCGCCTGCCGCTCCTCCTCCTGACGGCCGACCGCCCCGGCGAGCTGCGAGGCGTCGGCGCCTCCCAGGCGACCGACCAGTCTCGGCTCTTCGGTGCTCACGTGCGCGCGCAGGTGGACCTGGAACCTCAGGAAGCGTCGACGACGCTCGTCGGACACCTGACGCGCTGCGTCGCCGCCGCGTGCGGCGCGCCCGCGGGCACCCCCGGGCCCGTCCAGATCAACGTCGCCTTCCGCGATCCCCTCACGCCCGCTTCGCCCGCGTCCGCTTCGGCTTCCGGGGACGAGGCCGGGGCTTCCTTCGTCCCGCGCCCGACCCGGGTGCTCGCCGCCTCCCCCGTGAGCGCGCGCTGGGAGGACGTGGTCGGTCCTGCCACCGCCGGGCTGATCGTTGCGGGTGAGGGGGCGTTGCCTCGCGCCCTCGAGTGGTCGCGCGCCTCGGGATTTCCCCTGCTGGCGGAGCCAGCCTCGGGCGCGTGGGCTGGCGGGGGAGTGACCCCCTTCGAGCAGTCCCTCGTGTGCTCACCCCTCGGGCGCGAGGCCGACACCGTCATCGTCACGGGCCGTCCGACGCTGTCTCGCCCCATCCACGCGCTCCTCGCGCGACCCGACGTGCGCGTTATCCTCGTCGACCCGCACGCCCCGTGGGTCGACGTCTCGGGCAACGCCTCGGTCGTGGTGGCCGACCTGGAGCCCGCGCGAGGGCCCGTCGACGCCGCGCAGGCCGAGTGGGCGTCGCGCGTACGCGACGCCGCTCGCGACGCAGGTGAGCGTATCGAATCTCTGCTCGCCGCCGGTTCCGGGCGCACGACGCTCGACCTGGCGCGAGCCGTCGCCGCCGCCACGAGCGGGCCCCTCGTCCTCGGCGCCTCCAATCCCGTGCGCGCCTTCGACCTGGCCGTGCCGACGTTGGAGGGATGCGCCGTTCACTCCAACCGCGGGCAGGCCGGCATCGACGGCACCATCGCGACCGCCGTCGGTATCGCCGTGGGTACCGGGCGCGTCGGCGAGGCCTCGGCCCCTGCGAGCGAGCGCGTCACCGCCGTCATGGGCGACCTCACGGCCTGCCATGACGCGTCCTCCCTGGCCCTGGCTTCGGCTGCCCGGGCACACCTCGACATCATCGTCGCCGACGACCGCGGCGGCGGAATCTTCGCCACCCTCGAACACGGGCGCGCCACCACCCCCGAGGCCTACGACCGGTGGTTCGGCGTCGCGCAGGAAGTTGACTACGAGGCGCTCGCGGCCGCATACCGCCTGGCCTTCGCCCGCGTCGACAATCCCGCGCAGCTCGCCCGCGTGCTGGAGACCCCGCAGGCCGGCCCCCGCCTCGTCCACGTCCCCGTCGAGCGCGGCGCGCACCTGTACGGCGCCATCCGGGACATCCTCACCTGACCATCGTGGGATGCGTTCGCTGTGAGAGCAGCGGTTTTCAGGAAACTTACAGGACGCTTTCAGTGGCCCTTTGAGGAAGCGACTCATACTGGTGGACAGATAACGAACTGACATCAGAGGAAACCATGAACGAGTCTCAGATTCCGGCCCCCGACGCCGACTCGTCGCGCGATGCGATCGCGGCCTCGGCCCCCACCTATCCGCAGCGTGCGACGGCTCAGGACCCCTCGGCCACCCAGGAACTGCCGGCCGCGCAGGACGCCACGCGCGAGATGCCCACCCCCTCCGCCGAGGAAACTCGCGCGGGTGGCGGTACCTACTCCGCCCCCACGGGCGAACCCTACGGCGGATACGCGGCCCCGGCCTCGCCCGAGGTGGTTCCCGCTCCCACGGCTGCTGCTCCCACCGTCGTCGTCACCAAGAAGGGGCCGGGCTGGGTCGCCCTCTTCTGCGCGATGCTCGTGACGATCGGCTTGACGCTCGGCGCCGTGTTCTACGCGCGCCCAGCCATGCTGCGCGCCTCCACGCCGACCAACCTGAATGGGGGAACGGTCGCGGCCGTACCCGCGTCGAACAGCTCTGGGACGGACTGGACGGACGTCGCCTCCGCCGTGTCGCCCGCCGTCGTCACGATCCAGACCCAGGGCGCATCGTCGGGTGGCACCGGTTCGGGCGTCATCTACGACGCGCAGGGAGACATCGTCACGAACTACCACGTCATCTCCTCCGTCCTGGGCGGCGGCCAGATCCAGGTGACCCTCGCGGACGGGCGCCTCTACTCCGCGTCGATCGTCGGCCACGATAAGACCACCGACCTGGCCGTCATCCGCCTAGAGAACCCGCCCACAGACCTGACTGTTGCGCGTTTCGCCAGCTCCGCGAACCTCGAGGTCGGCGCCCCCGTCATGGCGATCGGCGCGCCCCTGGGCCTGTCGAACACCGTGACGACCGGCATCGTCTCGGCCCTCAACCGTCCCGTCGAGGTCTCCGTGGACGAGGACAGCTCGTCGCAGAACAGCACCCAGGCGTCCTCGGACCTCGTGGTGACGAACGCGATCCAGATCGACGCCTCCATCAACCCCGGCAACTCGGGCGGCCCGCTCTTCGACGCGACCGGTGCGGTTATCGGCATTAACTCCTCAATCAAGTCGCTCGCCACCTCGTCCGACGGGCAGGCTGGTTCGATCGGCCTGGGCTTCGCGATCCCATCCGACCTGGTCGTGTCTGTCGCTGACCAGCTGATCGCCACCGGCTCGGCGTCCCACGGCATGCTCGGCGTGACCGTCAAGGCCGCGACGACGACCGTCGGCTCCGACACCTACGTGGGCGCCGAGGTTCAGGACGTGTCCGCCGGTTCCGGCGCATCCGCTGCGGGCATTCGCTCCGGCGACGTCATCGTCAAGGTCGAGGGCCAGGAAGTGACCAGCCCCAAGCAGCTCATCGGCTACGTGCGCCGCTACAAGGCTGGTGACACCGTCGCCATGACGATCGTGCGCGACGGCGCCACGCAGGACGTCTCCGTGCGGATTCAGTGAGGTGCGTGTTGCGTGTGTGCGCTGTGCGCGCTGTGCGCGACGCGTATGCTCGGTATTGCGTGACCTGAGTGCCATGCACCGACGAGGCCCGCCGTCCCTGTGAAGGGGCGGCGGGCCTGTGCGTGGCGGGGTGCGTGGCGTGTTGGCTTCTGTGCGCGGTTGGTGGCACGTACACCGACCTCTTGTGTGCCGGATGCGTGCCGGGCGTGCGCGGTCGCACACGCGCAGTTTTCGGCCGCTGATGTGCCGCGCCTTGATGGGAGGCCCCGCATCTGGGCTTGTGTCGACGAGGATTCAACCTGATCGGGAAGATTCAACCCGTTCTGATCGGGTGGAATGTTCCCGATGGGGTGGAATGTTCCCGATGGGGTGGAATGTTCCCGATGGGGTGGAGCGTTGGCGCAATCAAGCCGTTGAGGTGCCCGAAGTGGGTTTCGGCGTGCGTGGGGACGGGCTCTTGAAGGTCGGACACAGGGCGCGATGCAGGATGTGGATCGATAGCCTTCCTCGTGACCACGCTTTGGCTTGTTCCTAAGTGGTATTACACCACTTAGCTGGGTATTACACCAGCTGGGAACTGGTGCAATGCTCCCTAACCGGTGTAATGCTCCCAAACCGGTGCAATGCTCGCTAACTGGTGCAATGCTCCGTCACGGGTGGCCTACGCGTGGTGGGCTTGCGAGGGCGTATATGTGCAGTTTTCGGCAGCTGAAGTGCTGCGCGTTGATGTGATGCCCCGCATCTGGACTTGTATCCAAGGGGATTCAACCTGATCGGGAAGATTCAACCCGTTCTGATCGGGTGGAATGTTCCCGATGGGGTGGAATGTTCCCGATGGGGTGGAATGTTCCCGATGGGGTGGAGCGTTGGCGCAATCAAGCCGTTGAGGTGCCCGAAGTGGGTACCGGCGTGCCGCAATACCCTGCGCGATTCAGACCCCGAGGGCGTCCAGGAGCGGGCGCATCTTCGCTTCGGTCTCGGCCAGCTCGGCATCCGGGTCGGAATCCGGCATGATGCCGGCACCCGCGAAGAGACGCAGGCGCGTGCCCGACGTGAGCCCGCAGCGTAGCGCGATCGCAAACTCGCCGTTCCCCGCCGTGTCGACCCAACCGACGGGCCCCGAGTAGCGGCCGCGCTCGGTGTCCTCCAGCTCTTCGATGAGGTGCATCGCCGCGTCGCGCGGGGTGCCGCACACGGCCGCCGTCGGATGCAGCGCAGCCACCAGATCCAGCAGGTGCGCCGACCCCAGGCGCGCGTGCACGTCCGTCGCCAGGTGGACGACGTTGGGCAGCGACAGGAGGAACGGCCCCTGAG
>JAHYYD010000063.1 GCA_019425105.1 Actinomycetota bacterium | reverse complement strand
TGGCGCGCCTGCGGGCGCAACACACAAGTGCCGGACACCCTCGGGTGCCCGGCACGATTGTGTCTGCGCTACGTATCAGCCGCGCAGATACTCCACGATGTGGGGCATGAGCGCGCGGAAGGCGATGCCACGGTGGCTGATCGCGTTCTTCTGCTCGGCGCTCATCTGCGCGGTCGTGACCTCAAAGCCCTCGGGGACGAAGATCGGGTCGTAGCCGAATCCGCCCTCGCCGCGCGGCGTACGCGTCAGAGTGCCGCGTACTTCGCCGCGCTTGACGAACTCGCGCCCGTCGGGGGTGACCAGGACGGCGGCCGATACGAAGGCTGCGCCGCGGTGGCGGTCGGGCACATCGGAGAGCTGATCGAGGAGAAGATGAAGGTTCGCCTCGTCATCCCCGTGGGTGCCGGACCAGCGCGCCGAGAAGATGCCGGGCGCCCCACCGAGCACGTCCACCGTGATGCCGGAGTCGTCGGCGATGGCCGCCAGGCCGGTGGCGCGAGCCAGGGCGCGGGCCTTGATCAGCGAGTTTTCCTCGAAGGTCACCCCGTCCTCGACCGGGGAGGCCACGTCAAAGTCGCTCATGCGTGCCACGCAGCCCGCCTCGAATCCTTCCCATGCGGGGGCCAGGATGGCCTCGAGCTCGCTGACCTTGTGGGCGTTGGAGGTCGCGAAGACCAGGCGCGCGCTCACGGGCGCACCTCGACGCGCTCCATGAGGGGTGCTTCGAGTGCGAGCTGCTGTGCGCGGGCGAGCTCGGCGTTGCCCAGCGTCGCCAGGTCGAGGAGCTCGCCCAGCTCATCACGGTCGAAGGGCGCGTGCTCGGCGGTTCCCTGCACCTCGATGAAGCGGCCGTCGCCGGTCTGCACGACGTTCATGTCGGTCTGCGCGCGCACGTCCTCGACGTAGGGCAGGTCCAGCATCGGGGTGCCGTCGATGACACCCACGGAGATCGCGGAGATCGAGTCGGTGAGGACCTTCGCGGAGGGCTTGAGGATGCCCTGGTCCTTCGCCCAGGACACCGCGTCGGCCAGGGCCACGTAGGCGCCGGTGATGGCCGCGGTGCGGGTGCCGCCGTCGGCGCGCAGAACGTCGCAGTCCAGGACGATGGTGTTCTCGCCCAGAGCGGCCACGTCCACGATGCCGCGCAGAGAACGCCCGATGAGTCGGGAGATCTCCTGGGTGCGACCCCCCACCTTGCCCTTGACGGATTCGCGGGAGGAACGCTGCTCGGTCGCGCGCGGGAGCATCGAGTACTCGCCGGTCACCCAGCCCTCGCCGGAGTCGCGCTTCCAACGCGGCACGCCCTCAGTGAAAGAGGCGACACACAGGACGCGGGTGTTGCCGAACTCGATGAGGGCGGAGCCTTCGCCGGTACCCGACCAGCCGCGGGTAATGGAGACGGGACGGAGCTGGGACGGGGTGCGCCCATCGGCGCGCAGCGGAGTAGTTGTCATAGTGCCTAGGGTAGCCCACCGCGTTACCGTGGAGTTATGAGTCTTGATCTACCTCTCGTTCGCGGTCACGTTGATCCGGCGGTCGCGCTGCGCGATTCCGTGGCTCCCGCCGCCCTCGTGCGCGCCGGTGAGGCCGATGTCATCGTCGTTGACGCTGCCGGTTTCGTCCTCCTCGACGAGGCCGGGGCGCAGCGTGCGGGTACGCCGACCCTGCGGCGCCTGAGTGGGGATGAAGCCGCGCGCCGCCTCGAGGGAACCACGGCCTCGTTCATCGGGGTGGCGGGTGGACGCAGCGTCATCGCGATCGAGACCAGCCGGGACGAGGCCTGGGGGCGCTGGGAGCACTTGCGCGCGGTTGGCTGGCAGCTTGACGGCGACGATGCGGCCCTGGCGCTGACCGCGCTCGCTCTGGCGCTCTGGCATGCGAATTACCGCCACTGCTCGCGCTGCGGGGCACCGGTGCAGCTGGTGTCCGGCGGGTGGGCCGCGCGATGCGATGCATGTGACCGCCTCGAGTATCCGCGCCAGGATCCGGCGATCATCGTCCTGGTCCAGGACCACGATGGGCGCGTGCTCCTCGCGCATAACGCGCTGTGGCAGCCCGGTTTCGTGTCGATCATCGCCGGCTACGTCGAGGCGGGGGAATCTCCGGACGTGACGGTTGCGCGTGAGGTCGCCGAGGAGGTCGGCGTCGATATCGAGACGCCCACGTACGTCGCGACGCAGCCGTGGCCTTTCGGGCGCTCGCAGATGATGGGATACCGCGCGCGAACCCTCGAGGCGCACCCGGCACCGCAGGCGGACGGCGTGGAAATCGAGTGGGCGCGCTTCTACAGCCGCGAGGAGCTGACGCGCGCGCTTGAATCCGGGGAGATCAACGCGCCCGGTCGCGCCTCGATCGCTTACGCGCTCCTTCGGGAATGGTATGGCGCCGACCTGCCGAGCGGGCCCGAGGGTGCGGGACACAAGTGAGCGTGGGCGATGAAAGAATGGGGGCCATGAACCCCGAGGAACTGCTGAACGCCCTGGATCCTGATCAGCGTGCCGTCGCGACGCAGGTTGCGGGCCCGCTAGCCGTGCTGGCCGGCGCGGGCACGGGTAAGACCCGCGCGATTACGTACCGCATTGCCTACGGGGCGGCCGTCGGGGCCTTCGATCCATCGAACGTCTTGGCCGTGACCTTCACGCAACGCGCTGCCTTTGAAATGCGCCATCGCCTGGCGCAGTTGGGGGTCCCGAAGGCTCAGGCGCGCACCTTCCACTCCGCGGCGCTGCGCCAGCTGCGCCACTTCTGGCCCACCGTCGTGGGCGGGCCGCTGCCCGACGTCATCCCGCATAAGGCATCCCTCGTTGCGGCCTCAGCCGCGCGCCTGGGGATCACGATCGACCGCACGAACGTGCGCGACATCGCGGCCGAAGTCGAATGGGCGAAGGTGTCGATGATCGACGCCGCGCACTATGCGTCGCGCGTGGCGCGCCTGCGCCGCGACGTGCCCGCCGGTCTGGACGCGGGGGACATGGCGCGCCTCCTCGACGTGTACGAGGATGCGAAGAATGAGCGCGGCGTCATCGATTTCGAGGACATTCTCATCTACCTGTGCGGCATGCTGCAGGAACGCGCCGACGTCGCCTCGATCGTGCGTAAGCAATACCGCTCCTTCGTGGTCGATGAGTTCCAGGACGTTAACCTCCTCCAGGCCCGTCTGCTCGACCTGTGGCTGGGCGGGCGCCACGACGTGTGCGTCGTCGGCGACGTCGCGCAGACCATCTACTCCTTCACGGGTGCGTCCCCGGACTACCTGACTGGCTTTGGCCGCAAGCACCCGGGCGCACGCATCGTCGAGCTGACACGCGACTACCGCTCGACCCCGCAGATCGTCAGCTTGGCGAATGACGTTCTGGCTCGCTCGACCCAGCGCGAGGGCACGGTGCGCCTGTCCAGTCAGCGTGACGGCGGAGCGCACGTCGGCTACTGCACCTACGACGATGATCATGCTGAGGCCGAGGGCGTTGCAGCTCAGATTGCGGACCTCATCGCTGGCGGCGTCCAACCCCACGACATCGCTGTCCTCATGCGCACCAACGGCCAGTCGCAGGCCTTTGAGGAAGCCCTGGGCGCGCGCGGTATCCCCGTAGCTGTCGCGGGCGGCAAGCCCTTCTTCGCCCGTGATGACGTGCGCACCGCCATCTCGCGTCTGCGTGCCGCGGCAGCGGCAGCGACCGATGAGGGGAGCGTGGGTGACATCGTGCGCGATGTCCTGTCGGGCGTCGGCTGGGCGCCCGAGGCCCCCTCCGGTCAGGCGGGGTCCGAGCGCTGGTCAAACATGAACGCGATTGTCGGCTGGGCGGACGACAGTCAGGCGCAGACGCTGCCAGCCTTCGTCGCCGAACTCGACGAGCGCGTCGCCTATCAGGTCGAGCCGGACAAGGCGGGAGTCGAGCTCGCGACCATCCACGCGGCTAAGGGCCTCGAGTGGGACGCTGTTTTCCTCGTTGGCGTCGCCGAGGGCCTGCTGCCAATCTCGTACGCAAAAACTGCCGCGGCGCGCGAGGAGGAACGCCGCCTGCTGTACGTGGCCGTCACGCGTGCGCGCGACCTGCTCACCCTGTCGTGGGCGCGCTCGCGGGGGGCCGATGGACGCGGCAAGCGCAAGCGCAGTCGCCTGCTCGACGGCATCTGGCCCGAGGAGGCGCGCGTGGGCGCCCCCAAGAAGAGGGCCCGTGCCTCCACGCGTGCCCTCAATCAGGCCTTCGAAGAGGAGGCCTCACCGCAGGCGATCGAGCTGTTTGGGCGCCTGAAGGCCTGGCGCCTCGAGGTGTCACGCCAGGCGGGGGTGCCTCCCTTCGCGGTCTTCACGGATCAGACGCTGCGCGACATCGCGCAGGCCATGCCAAAGAACACGACTCAGCTGCGCGTCATCCGCGGCATCGGAGACGTGAAGGTGCAGCGCTTCGCCGCTCCCGTTCTCGCGCTTGTGCGCGGCGAAGAGGTCATCGTCGACGAAGGCGCGTGAGCGAGGACGCGAGCCCGTTGATGCCGCACACGCAGTCGGTTGCGGGCTCCACCTCTTCGACGCGCACCGACCCGTCCTCGCCGATCGTGGCTACCTGCGCGCACTGCGATTGAGTGAGCGCCCCTGAGACGAAGTCCATGACCAGCTGACCCACGCGTTGAGCGGCCGCAAAGTGAGCGAGCAAAGCCAGTGGTGCGAGCGGCCAGCTTTCCAGCTCGCGCAGGTGTGCCAGATGGAACGGGTCCGCTGCAGCGCGTGCGTGCTGCGAGCACTGGTAGCAGGGGGTGACGCCCGGGATGACGAACGGGCCCACTTCGTAGGAGTGCTCACCGCGCGTGACGATGAGGTGCGCAGCATCGTGCGCGGTCAGTTCGAAGGGGATTCCCGGGTCGACGACCCTGTCCGCGGAAACAATCGAAAGCTCGGGTGCGCCCTGTGCGTAGAGCTGCGAGAGTGGGATGAGATCGCGCAGGGTGCGGCGCACTGCCCGATGGCGCGGTGTACCCGTGTAGTGGCCTCCGAACACGCGGTCCCAATCCTCGTCGACGAGGGTGTGGGTCTCGATCGATAGCGACAGTGAGAATGTGTCGACGAGGCTGTGGAGGGCGAGGAGGGTTGCGGGCACTGCCCCAACGATGCCGAGTGCCAGGTGGGGGAGTGCCTCGCTTCGATCCGTCAGGCGCGCCTCGGCCAGGGCTGCGAGAAGCTCCGGCGAGGCCTGGGTTTCCTCACGCTCGCGGGCGGGGTGCGCCTGGTTGCTGAGCCAGATCTGGTCGCCCGCGTGCAGGTTGTCGAGCAGGATGTGTCGGCTGCGGTCGCCACCGATCTGCACGCTGCCCGGTCCGCGCCAGAGGATCGCCGTATTGTGTGCCAGGTTCATATCAGTCTCCTTCGGTTTGTACCTGATGGAGTCATGATGAACCTATAGAGCGCTCGCGCGAGGGCGTTTAGAAAATCTGTGGAAAACTTGTCAGATCTCTTGAGAACGTTTCAGTTCGTTTCGCCTGGCTCGTCCGCTTCCCCGGTGTCCGAGGACGACTCGTCCGAGCCGGCCGAGGCCTCGTCCCCGGGCTGCAGTCCGTCCGCCCAACCGAGCGTCCCGTCGAGAAGAGAGGTCAGTGCAGCGTCGATATCCGCGTCCTCCTCCGCAGCCGCACGGCGCAGGGTGAGGAACGTGTCGGGCGTGGCCAGCTCTGTCTCGGAGGGCACCATGTCCGGATGTGACCACAGGGCTTCGCGCGCCTCGCGACCGCCGTCGGCCTCCACCAAGGTGAAGATGGACGCTGCGCCGCGAGCCTGACGCGGGCGCATCTTCAGTCCCATGAGAGTTCCCAGGATCTCTTCGGCGGGACCGCCGGAGGCGCGCCGACGGCGCATCATCTCGCGCAGCGCATCCGCGTGGGGCAGATAGGGCAGTGTGGCCTGGGCCGAAACGACCTCGACCCAGCCCTCGATGAGGGCGAGCATCGTCTCCAGGCGCGTGAGGGCGCGGCGCTGGTCCGGCGTCGTGGACAGCGCGAACACGCCGCCGCTGAGCGCCGATTCCACAGACTGCGGATCCGAGGGGTCAACAGAACGGGCGGCCTCGGTAATTGCCTCCGTGTCGATCGCGATCTGAGAGGCGTAGCGCTCGACAGCACGCACGAGGTCGCCCTCCAGCCACGGAACGGACGCGAAGAGGCGCCGGTGCGCGGCCTCGCGCACGGCGAGGAACTGACGCACCTCGTCGAAGGGGATGTCGAGCCCCTCGGAGAACTGGGCGATGTTGTGGGGGAGGAGCGCCGCGTGTGAGGTATCCGACAGGGGGATGCCCGTGTCAAAAGTGCCGAAAGATTCGCCCGCCAGGGCAGCCAGTACGCGGGAAATCTGAGCGGAGAACATCATCGCCGACAGGCGCGGCATCATCTCCTGGGTCTTGCCGAGCATCGCCGCCATGCCGTCGGGAAGCGAAGCGGAATCGTCGAGGCCGCCCTGCCCGAACTGCTCAGACAGCGCTGCAGACAGCGCGCGCGACACGTTCAGGGCAATCGGCTCGCAGATGCGCTTCCAGGTGGGGATCGTGTTTTCGACCCACGACACCCTGCTCCACACGCCCCGATCCACCGGGCCCGACGCGAAATCCGTGACCGCGTCGAGCCACAGGTCCGCGACCGTCATCGCCTGACGTGCAGCCTCTGCCTCGGTGGCCGTGGGTGCAGGGTCGCCGCTGGCGTACGCGGCCTGCTTCGCGCCGTCCTCCACCAGGCGCCAATTGACCGGGCCGGCCGTCGTGTTCATGAGGAACTGGAACTGGCCCATCGCGGCGCGCATGCGCGCAGGATCGGAAAACTCTGCGGGCAGGTTCGCGGGGTCAAAGCCCTGCGCCTGTAGCGCGCGAGCGGCCTCGGCCGCGGCCTCGTCGCCCAACACGGAGCGCAGGAAATCCTCAAAGGGGGTGCCGGACTCGTTCTCGTTCATGAGCTCAGCCTAGCGAGCGCTCGTGCAACTCAGCTGGCAAATCCCTGCGAAAACGCTGAGAGCTGAACGCGCTGGGCCCGGCGGGCGTGCAACCGCGCGCTGCGTGGGACACAATGACACGGTGAGTGACACACGCATGACCTCGTCAGTCGACAATATCCTGCCCTTCGAGCAGACTCCGACGAAACGTACACCGATCATCAGCTGGCGTATCCTCACAGCCATCCTGGCTGCCCTCGCGATGGTCGTGATCCTCTTTGTGATCCCCGTTCCCTTCGTGGTCAATAGCCCCGGCCCGACGTTCAACGTGTTGGGGTCGGACAAGGGTGTCCCGGTCCTCGAGATCGACGGGACTGACCCAGCGACGGGGGAACCCATTCAACAGGATGAGCCCGAGTCCGCTTCGTATCTCGATCCGGCGAAGCCCGGGCAGGGGCAGCTGCGCATGGTGACGGTCTCCGAGTCGGGCAGTCCGGACTCCCGTCTGAATTTCGCTCAGCTCATCGCCGCGTACTTCGACCCTCACAGCAAGATCATGGACTACGAGTCGGTGTATCCCGAAGGAACCACGCGCCAGCAGGTGAGCGACGCTCAGCTGTCCATGATGCGTAACTCGCAGACGACGTCCCAGGTCGCGGCCCTCGAGTACCTGGGATGGGACGTTCCCGCGACCGTGACCATCGAGGGGGCGGTTGAGGGATCGAACGCTGAGGGGATCGTCGAGCAGGGCGATATCTTGCGTGCCATCACCACTCCGGACGGGACCCGCCACGAGGTCGCGGACGCAGTGACGCCCTTTTCGCTCATGCGCACGGTCCCCGCGGGATCGACGATGACGCTGACGGTCGAGAGGAACGGTGAGACCCAGGAGCTCACCTTCGACTCCGTGGCAGCCTCGGCGACGGAAAGCGGCTCGAAGCTGGGTATCTACCTCTCCGTCGATCCTTCCCTGCCCGTCACCATTAGCGTCAACATCGAGGGCGTGGGAGGCCCGAGCGCCGGCATGATGTTCTCGCTGGGCATCATCGATCGCCTCACCCCCGGAGATATGACCGGCGGCAATTCGATCGCGGGCACCGGAACCATGTCCTATGACGGCCAGGTCGGTGCCATCGGAGGCATCCAGCAGAAGCTGTGGGGCGCACACCGCGATGGGGCCCAGTGGTTCCTCGCCCCTTCCACCAACTGCGACGAGGTCGTCGGGCACGTCCCCGACGGCATGCGCGTCGTCTCGGTGTCCACCCTCGACGAGGCCGTCTCCGCCGTTCACTCGATCGCCGATGGCACCGGGGATAGCCTGCCGACCTGCCAGTAGCGCTCGTTAGCCCGCCCACCGCCTTCGGTCAGGTGGGTGTGAGAAGGCCCCGGCCTCGTCCTTGTGTGAACTGTGGTCCGGGACGAGGCCGGGGCCTCCTCTTCTTCTCAGGCTTGCTCGTCCGTCACCGGCTCGAGGGACGCGCGCAGGGCGTCAACCAGGGCGGGAACGAGGTTCGAGCCCTGCCCGACCTTGTCATCGGAGTCGAAGGCGCGGGTGCGCAGCGCACACCAGGACTCACCGGTGCGCATGACGCCCACCGCCAGGCGCACGTCGGTGCGCAGCGGGTGGTTGGCTACGAATGCGAGGGCCTCCTCGGGGTCCTCGGGGGCCTCGTCCTCGACCTCCGGGGGGACGACGATGCGCTCGACCGTGATCGCCGCACCGGGCACCGTCTCGGGCCATGCGAGGTGCGCCAGGACCTGCTCGATGTCGTCGTCGGCCAGATCCTCCTGGATGATGGCGCTCAGGTGATCATCGCTGCCATCCCAGCCAGCGCGCAGCTGTGCGGCGATGTCGGCGGGCAGATTCGGGTCGGCCAACAGCGTCGCCGTGGGAACCAGCGCATAGATGGATGGTGCGTGATCCCAGCCCACCCGGGCAGCGCCCTTCTCGATATCGACAACCACGTTGGCCAGCGCGATCTCGCGCGCACTCGGCATCATCTCAACAGTCATGCCTCCCATAATCTCACGGAGAGCGAATTAGACCGAGGCGAAGTTACCTCTGTGCGCCGCTACACTGGTTTGAAGCTATCGGTTTGACAGAGAGGAATGCCGTGAGCTTCGATTTTTCAGTCTTTCCGCCGGGTGGAGCGCGCGCTCCGCGAGACCCTGATCGTGCGCCCAGGCAGCTGACCATCCGCAAGCCGGGTCCCGCCGGTATCACGATCGTGGTGCTGGCGATCATCGGAGCCATCATTTACGCGGCGTCCATCGTGTGGACCGAGATCCTGTGGTTCCGTCAGATGAGCGCCACACGCGTCATCCTCACGCAGTGGGGAGCGCACGTCGGCCTATTTGTCGTCGGCTTCGTCGTGGCGACGGCCCTTATCTTCTTCTCGATGTCCTTTGCCTACCGGCATCGTGCGTCCTCGACCCGCGGCGAGGCCTCGGCTGCCCTGCGCGGATACCAAGAGGCACTCGAACCCATGCGTCGCCTCGCGTTCTGGGGTGTGGCCCTCTTCTTTGGCTTCTCCAACGGTGCGCGCCTGGCCACCGAATGGCGCACGCTCCTGCAGTTCCTCAACCGTTCGTCCTTCGGGCAGGTTGACCCCCAGTTCGGGCTGGACATCTCCTTCTTCGTGTTCGTCCTGCCCGCACTCAAAGTGCTCGTTTCCTTCCTCATGACGGTCACCGCCATCGGCCTGGTTGCAGCAATCATCGTGTCCTACCTGTACGGGACGATTCGCCTCGCCCCGCGTCCTCACGCCTCCAAGCAGGCGCGCTTGCAGACCGGCATGATGGCCGCCTGCCTGTCCCTGTTCATCGGCGTGAACTACTGGCTGGGCCGCTACGAGCTGCTCACCTCGGATTCCGGCTCCATTCACGGTGCCATGTACTCCGATATCAACGCGACGCTGCCGGCGCACTCGATTCTGGCGGTCATCTCCGGTCTCGTCGCGGTCCTCTTCGTCGTCGCGGCCTTCAAGGGCACGTGGCGCCTGCCCGTCACCGGTGTGGCCGTTACCGTTGTCGCCGCCCTCGTGCTGGCTGGCGCCTACCCGGCCCTCGTCGAGCAATTCCGCGTGCGCCCCAACCAGCGCACCCTTGAATCGCCCTACATTCAGCGAAACATTGATGCGACGCTGGCCGCTTACGGCCTCGACAACGTCGACTACCAGACCAACTACGACGCGGCGACGACGGCCTCTGCCGGTCAGTTCGACAACGACACACTGACCTCCCAGGTGCGCCTCCTGGACCCCAAGGTCATCACGAAGACCGTCCAGCAGCTCCAGCAGTCGCGCCTCTACTACGGCTT
>JAHYYD010000062.1 GCA_019425105.1 Actinomycetota bacterium | reverse complement strand
CTCCAAACAGCACCGCCACTACACGAAAAATTGCTTACACCCTATGACACTGCCGATAACATCATGCAAGATCTGTGGCAGAGGGTGGGCACATCTGCGTCCCGGAGGCGGTAGAAGCGGGAAGTAGGCAGTAGAATCGGGTCATGAGCGACGAAGTGGAAATCGGTCGTGGCAAGCGCGGACGGCGCGCCTACACACTGGACGACATAGCGCTCGTGCCCGCCCGGCGCACGCGCGACCCCGAGGACGTCAACGTCGGCTGGCAGATCGACGCCTATCACGTCGACATTCCCGTGATGGCCGCCCCCATGGACTCGGTGATGAGCCCGGAAACCGCGATCGCCTTCGGCCGCCTCGGTGGCATCGGCGTCCTGGATCTGGACGGACTGTGGACCCGCTACGAGGATCCCGCCCCGATTCTTGATCAGATCGCTCACCTGGGCGAGGAGGAATCGATCGCGTCCCTCCAGCGCGTCTATTCGGAGCCGATCAAGCCCTCGCTGATCACCGCGCGCCTCAAGCAGCTGCGCGAAGCCGGCGTGGTCGTGGCCGGCAAGCTCTCGCCTCAGCGCGTGCAGAAGTACTGGCGCGCGGTCGTGGACGCGGGCGTCGACCTGTTCATCATCCGCGGCTCGACGGTGTCCGCCGAGCACGTGTCCTCGCGCAGCGAGCCGCTCAACCTCAAGCGTTTCATCTACGAGCTGGACGTCCCCGTCATCGTCGGCGGCGTGTGTACGGATACGGCTGCCCTGCACCTGATGCGCACGGGAGCGGCCGGCGTCCTCGTCGGTTTTGGCGGGGGAGCGGCGCATTCGACGCGCCAGTCCCTGGGTGTGCATGCGCCGATGGCGACGGCGATCGCGGACGTGGCGGCGGCCCGGCGCGACTATATGGACGAGTCCGGCGGCCGCTACGTGCACGTCATCGCGGACGGCGGCATTGGCCGCTCCGGTGACCTGTCGCGCGCAATCGCGTGCGGTGCCGACGCCGTCATGCTGGGTGCGGCCATCGCCCGCGCGGAGGAGGCTCCGGGGCGCGGCTGGCACTGGGGGTCGGAGGCGACGCATCCGGATATGCCGCGCGGCCAGCGCGTCCACGTGGGTACGACGGGCACGCTCGAGCAGATCCTCTATGGCCCCTCGACCCGCGCGGATGGATCACTGAACTTTATTGGCGCGCTCAAGCGGACCATGGCCTCGACGGGGTACGCGGAGGTCAAGGACCTCCAGCGCGCCCAGGTGGTCGTCTCCCCGTACTCGGCGTCCTGACCGTCGTTCGCTCAGCGACGAGGCCGGGGCTGGGTATGACGAGGCCAGGGGAGCGCCGCGACGTCGGCTCAGTTTGACGAGGTCGGGGCCGCTTCGCGCTGTCGGGTGCACGCTCGCCCGGAAACGCCTTGTATTTTCGGGAATATTCTCAGCATCTTCCGCACACGTGCGCGCGAGCTTACACTTGTCATAACTCGTGTTGCCGTTGGTAAAACGCCTGCGGCACGGGGCTCGTCGGCCCCTCACGGTGAGGTGAGGTTGAGAGGACATCCCGATGAAGTGCGGGACACGATCACTAGCTGTACTTGGCGCGCTCGCGCTCTCCGCGATCGGGCTTGTGCCCGCCGCTTGGGCGGCTGATGCGGGCCAAGCGGGTGCGGTGGAAGCAAGCCAGTCGGGAGCCGCGCAGGTCGAGCAGTCGGGAGGCTCGGACGCATCGCAGTCGGCTGCCGCGTTGGCTCAGTCGGGAGCCGCGCAGGCTGGCACTGAGCAGACCCAGTCGGGTGCTGCGCAGCCGACGCAACCCTCCCGATCTGAGAGCTCCACGCAGTCGGGCGACGCCAGCCCAGGCCTCGTCGATACGTCGATCCCTGATATTCAGGCCGTGGGTGCGGGGGATGACTCCGCGATGGTGGGGGCTACAGTGACGACGGTCGGCGTTGTGACCGCCGCGTACCCGGCCGCCGAATCTGGGCTGGGTGCGACGTTGGACGGCTACACGATCCAGACCCCCGGGTCGGGTGGCGCGTGGGATGAGGGGCGCGCGAGTTCGGACGCTCTGTTTGCCTACGCAGGGAAGAATGGCCAGGTTCCAGCGGTCGGAACGTGCGTGCGCGTCACCGGAACGGTTGGTGAGTTCCCCGCGACGACCGCGAAGGGAAACCCGCAGAGCCTTACCCAGTTGGCGGTGACCTCCGTGAGCAACGTCGAGGGCTGCGAGGCCGTGACCCCTACGCCGGTGACCGGCGTCCCTACCCCCGATCAGGCAGAACCCTACGAGTCGATGCTCCTCGCGCCCCAGGGCACGTGGACCATCACCGACAACTACCAGACGAACCAATACGGCACCCTTGCCCTCACCCCGGGTGAGAGCCCGTTGCGCTCGGCCACCGACGTGGTCGCTCCGGGGCAGGCGGCCCGCGACTACGAGGCGGCCAATGCCGCACGCGTCATCGCCCTGGATGATGGCACGAACACGAACCTGCTGAAGGGGGCGGCCACCGAGGTCGCCTACGCCTACCTGGCTAACGGCTCGCCCGCGCGCGTCGGCTACCACGTGTCCTTCGCGGGGCCGGTTGTCCTCGAACCCAGGCAAGGGGCATTCGTTTTCCAGCCAACCTCCATGGTCGCCGGGCATCCGGACCGCTCGCCCGTCACCATCACGGGGCAGCGTCCGAGCGCCCCCACGGTCGGAGGCGACACGCGCGTGGCGACCTTCAATGTCCTCAACTACTTCTCCGACCTGGGCGTGGACGAGGCCGGATGCACGGGTTACCCCGACCGTACGGGTGCCTTCGTTGTGGCGAAGAAGTGCAAGGTGCGCGGCGCGTTCTCGCGCGAGGCCTTCGCGAACCAGGAGGCCAAGATCGTCTCGGCGATCAATGCCTTGGGGGCCGACGTGGTAGCCCTGGAGGAGATCGAAAATCCCGTCGCCGTGGGCGTTGGTACGGACCGCGACGCGTCCCTGGCGCGCCTCGTCGAGGCCCTCAACAAGGCGGCGGGAGCCCGGACCTGGGCGTACGTGCCCTCGCCCCAGACCGTTCCCGCGGCCGAGGACGTCATCCGCGTTGCGTTTATCTACAAGCCGGCGACCGTCGCACCCGTCGGTGAGTCGCTGATTGACGACGATCCGGCGTTTACGGGCCTGGCGCGCCAGCCTCTCGCTCAGGAGTTCGCGCGCGTCACCGCCGAGCGATCCGCGCCCGCATCCTTCGTGGTCATCGCCAACCACTTCAAGTCGAAGGGATCCGTCCCGGAGGGCGCGCCCGCCGGCAATATGGACAGCGGCGACGGGCAGGGCAACGCGAACGCGATACGCGTCGCCCAGGCCGAGGCGCTGGCGTCCTTCGCCGCTCGCTTCTCGGACAAGCCGACCCTGCTCGTCGGCGACTTCAACTCCTACTCCCAGGAGGACCCGATCAAGGCCCTCGAGGCCGCGGGCTGGGCGCACGTGTCGGGCGCGGGGGAGGCTTCCTACGTCTACTCGGGGCGCTCGGGATCGCTCGACCACGTCTTCGCCAACGCGGCCGCCAAGCCCCTCCTCGCGGGGGTGACCAGCTGGGCCGTCAACGCCCAAGAATCCATCGCATTCGAATACTCGCGGGCCGGCATGAATGCCCTCCTGTCCGTTGAGGCCGATAACCCCTACCGCTCCTCGGATCACAACCCCGAGCTCATCGGGCTCACCCTGAGTGGCGGAGAGGACCCAGCCCCGACACCGAGTGCCGACCCAACCGCCGCCCCCACGGATACCCCCAGCCCGGCCCCTGCCTCGTCCCAGGCCCCGTCCCCGGCGTCCCAGCGCGGCCTCTCCCAGGGGGCCACGGCCTCGCCCCGCACGACGCCCTCGCGCCAGACCCGCACCCGGGGCAACCTGGCGCGCACCGGCACCGATGCTAACCGGGCTATCGGCATGGGTGTCCTCCTCGCCGCAGCGGGCGGCGGGCTCCTCCTCGTCGCGCGTCGCGTTCGCCGCCGCGGCTGACCCCACGAACTCCCCACGCACCACGCAGGACGCGCCGCCGGCGCTGCCCCAATGAAAGGAACACACCCATGCGCAAACCATGGACTCGCCTCGCGCTCGCCTCGGTGGCCGCCCTCTCCCTGGCGTCCCTGCCAGCCGCAGCGCTCGCGGCCGGGCAGGACGAGGCCTCACAGGACGAGGCCGCGCCGATCACCCTCGACCTCTACACCCTGACGGACGTACACGGACACATCCAGCAGGTCACCAAGAAGGGTGTCGTGCGCGAGGCCGGGCTGCCCGCGATGAACTGCTATCTGAAGAAGGCGCGCGCGACGAACCCCAACTCCTCGTTCACGCTGCTGGGCGATAATATCGGCGCATCCCCCTACATTTCGGGCGCGCTCAAGGACAATCCGACCATCGCGGCGCTCAACACGATGAATCCGCTGGCCTCGACGATCGGCAACCATGAGCTCGATATGGGGCAGGCCGTCTTCAAGCAGCGCGTCGACGGCTCGAACCCGAGTGAGTTCGTGCAGGCGACCTTCCCCTACCTGGGGGCCAACATTGAGGGCATGGGCACCTACGGGGACGGCATCCCCTACCTGGGGGACTACAAGGTGTGGACGTCGCCCTCGGGCATGAAGGTTGCTTTCATCGGGGCGATCGCGCAGGACGTGCCCTACAAGCTGAGCCCCGGTACGACGGAGGGCCTGACTTTCACTGACCCGATCGCGCGCATCAACTCCCTGGCTGCGCGGCTGAAGACCAGCGGAGAGGCGGATATCGTCATTGCCATGCTGGACGACGACGTGAAGAACAACTACACGAAGGTCGGCAAGGACGTCGACGGCCTCATGGGCGGGGACACGCACGTTCCCTACGAGTTCGACCATGTCAACTCGGTCGAGGCCTTCAACTCCGCGAACCCACGCCTGGCGGGCATCGCGTCGGGCTCCTACACGGACAACCTGGGCCTCATCCGCCTGACGATCGACCCGGCCACGCGCCAGGTCACCAGCGCAGACTCGATCCTCATCCCGGCCGCCGAGGTCGCCCAGTGCGGTGTGGACCCCGACACTCAGGCCATCGTCGATAAGGCAGAAGCCGACTCGAAGGAAGCCGGCAAGCGCGTCGTCGCCACCGGATACACGACACCTTTCATGCGCGGCGTTTTCACGACCCCCGACGGGCTGACCGAGCCGGGTTCGAACCGCGGTATCGAGTCCTCCCTCGGTGACCTGGTGGCCGACTCCCTGCGCGAAACGATCCTCACCCCGGACGGAAAGAGCGTCGACATCGGCATGATCAACGCGGGCGGCCTGCGCGCCGACCTGGTGCCGAACGAGGACGGGACGATCACGTACGCGCAGACCTACGAGGTGGAGCCGTTCTCCAACGAGCTGGGGTACGTGACGCTCAAGGGGGCGGACGTCAAGGACGCGCTCGAGCAGCAGTGGAAGACGGACCTGAACTCGCAGAACTCCCGGCCCATGCTCAAGCTCGGCCTCTCTTCGAACGTGCGTTACACCTACGATCCGGCAAAGCCCTACGGGGAGCGCATCACCTCGGTGACGATCAACGGCGAGCCGCTGAAGGCCGACGCGACGTACACGGTTGGGTCCGTGACCTTCCTGCTCGCTGGCGGCGACTCCTTCGAGGCCCTGACCCGCGGGGGAGCGGCCACGACGAACGGAAACCTGGACCGTGATTCCTTCAACGCCTACCTGGGCGCGCATTCGGGGACGGCGGCTCGCTCCCTCCAGGATGCGGGGGGCCTAGCGCCGCGCGAGGCGAAGTCCTCGATCGGCCTGACCCTGCCCACCGAGGCGGTCGCCGACGGCTCGACGGTGACGATCCCGCTGCGTGGCCTGTCCTTCTCCGAGGGGCCGTCCATCACCTCGAAGGTGCGCGTGAGCGCCGGGGGAGCGCAGGCCGTGGCCGAGGTGAACAATTCCCTCGTGGACGCGCATGCCTCTGACGCCGCCTCGGTCATCACGACGGACGGCGCTGGCCAGGCGAGAGTGGACGTGACGGTCGTGGGTGCCTGCGAGGGCAAGGCAGCCGGAGAGGTCGTGAACGTACCCGTCACGGTCGCCACGGACTTCGCGACGGTCGTCGAGGCTGGGGACGGTCTGACGATCCCCGTGACCTGTGCTGGTACGTCGGCTCCCGCCCCGAGCCCGTCGGCCGATGCTGCTGACGGTTCCCAGTCCGGCAACCAGGCGCCAGCTCCGAAGCAGCACAAGAACGCGAAGGCTCCCAAGAGCTCCCTGGCCCGCACGGGCGCGGACATGGAGGGCCTGGTCGGAGCGCTGTTTGTCGCAGCGATCGGTGGTGCTGGGCTGGTTGCCCGTCGCCGCGCCAATCGTTACCAAAGCGAGAACAAGTAGCCCTTGACAGGCGCGGAGGCGGCGCGAGACACTCGGATCAGACGTAAAAGTCGATCATGACAAATGTTCGCGCAATGGCTGCGCGGATACGATCCGCGGCTCGCGCCGCCACCGGTTCAAGGAAGAATCCACATCAACGGAGGAAAACACTCATGAAGCACCTCACGAAGCTCCTCGCCGCGGCGGGAGTCGCAACCCTCGCCTTGGCCGGCTGCGGTGGCGGCGGAGGGGCCACCACCAGCCAGTCCACGGGGACGAAGGACGCCAGCTCGTTCAAGGCCTGTGCGGTCTCGGACGCCGGCGGCTGGGACGATAAGTCATTCAACGAGTCCGCCTATGACGGCCTCAAGGCCTCCCAGTCCAGCCTCGGTATCCAGATCAACACGGCCGAGTCCAACTCGGACGCCGACTTCAACCCGAACGTGGAGTCCATGGTTTCCGACGGCTGCAACCTGATCATCGGCGTTGGCTTCAACCTGGAGAAGGCCATCCACGCCTCTGCGGATGAGAACAAGGACCTGCACTACGCCCTCGTCGACTCCAGCTTCAACGATGGCAACAACAACACGGTGACGGTGGAGAACGCGCGCCCGCTGCTCTTCAACACGGCCGAGGCCGCCTACCTGGCGGGCTACGTCGCCGCTGGCATGACGAAGACCGGCAAGGTCGCGACCTTCGGTGGCATCCAGATCCCCTCGGTGACGGTGTTTATGGACGGCTTCGCCGATGGGGTCGCCGCCTACAACAAGGCCAAGGGGACGAGCGTCCAGCTGCTCGGCTGGGACAAGGCCACGCAGAACGGTTCTTTCACCCAGTCCTTCGACGATCAGACGCTGGGCAAGGAGCAGGCGCAGCAGTTCATCTCTCAGGGCGCGGACATCATCATGCCCGTCGCGGGCCCGGTCGGCCTGGGCGCTGCGGCGGCAGCGAAGGCGGATGGCAACACCTGGATCATCGGCGTTGACTCCGACTGGTACGAGGCGAACCCCGACTACTCCTCGATCGTGCTGACCTCGGTCATGAAGGAGATCGGCGCCTCGGTCGAGCAGGCGATTCAGGACTCCGTGAACGGTAAGTTCAGCGCGACCCCGTACGTGGGCACCCTGGCTAACGGCGGTGTCTCGATCGCTCCGTTCCACGATTTCGACGACAAGGTGTCCGCCGAGCTGAAGGCGGATCTGAGCAAGCTCACGGACGACATCAAGTCCGGCAAGCTTGTGATCGAATCGCAGAACGCCCCGAAGTGATGCGATGCGTGTGGGGCTGGCGGTGGTGACGCTGTCGGCCCCACACGGGCATCGGGGCGGGGTGCGCCCACCGGCTGGGGAAGGTCGAAGGTATGAAATTAGAGCTGCGGGGGATCACGAAGAGGTTTGGTCCCCTCATCGCCAATGACTCGATTGATTTAACGATCGAGGAGGGGCATATTCACGCCCTGCTTGGAGAGAATGGCGCGGGCAAGTCCACGCTCATGAACGTCTTGTACGGCATGTATGCTCCCGATGAGGGTGAGATTCTCATCGACGGTACGCCCGTGACGTTCAAGGGGCCGGGCGACGCGGTCGCGGCGGGTATCGGCATGGTGCACCAGCACTTCATGCTGATCCCGGTTTTCACGGTCGCGGAGTCGATTGCTTTGGGTTTTGAGCCGACCGGCCCGGCGGGGATTATCAGCCGTGAGCGCGCTCGGCGCACGGTGCGCGAGGTGTCGGCGCGTTTCGGCTTCGACTTGGACCCGGATGCTCTCATCGAGGATCTGCCGGTGGGTGCGCAGCAGCGGGTGGAGATCGTCAAAGCCCTGTCGCGTCAGGCGAAGGTCCTCATTCTTGATGAGCCGACGGCCGTGTTGACCCCGCAGGAGACAGATGAGCTGATGACGATCATGCGTCAGCTCGCCGACGCGGGGACCTCGATTGTGTTTATTACTCACAAGCTGCGCGAGGTGCGCGCCGTGGCCGACGAGATCACGGTCATTCGCCGCGGCCGGGTCGTTGGGCAGGCGTCCCCGAGCGATTCCGAGGCCTCGCTGGCCACGCAGATGGTGGGGCGCGAGGTGCTCATGCGCGTGGAGAAGGATCCCGCGCGTCCCGCTGGCGGTGGCCTGTCCTTCGAGGACGTGTCCCTGCTCGGCGCGGGTGGTGTGCCGCTCCTCGACCACGTGTCCTTCGACGTTCCCCGCGGTGAGATCTTGGCGGTCGCCGGCGTGCAGGGTAACGGGCAGACGGAGCTGGCGGAGGTGATCCTGGGCCTGCGCAGCCCCGACAGCGGCGTCATCCGTCTCGAGAATGCGGATATTACGCGTGCGAAGCCGCGTCAGTCCCTGGATGCGGGAGTCGGCTTCATTCCCGAGGACCGCTCGACGGATGGCATCATCGCCTCGTTTTCGATCGCGGATAACCTGGTGTTGGACCAGTTCCGCTCCTCGGCTTTCGCCTCGTTTGGTTCCCTCAAGCGCGGCGCGATTGCGCGCAACGCCCGCGATAAGGAAGCGGAATACGACATTCGCCTGACCTCGATTGGGGATCCCGTGTCCTCCCTGTCGGGCGGTAACCAGCAGAAGGTGGTCGTTGCCCGCGAGATGTCGCGCGACCTGACGCTGCTGGTCGCCAACCAGCCGACACGCGGAGTCGACGTCGGCTCGATTGAGTTCATTCACCGCCGGATCGTGGACGTGCGGGACCAGGGCTGCGCGGTCCTGCTTATTTCGTCGGAACTCGACGAGGTTGTCTCGCTGGCGGACCGTATCGCCGTCATGTATCGCGGCCGCATCGTGGGCATCGTCCCGGCGGACACGGGACGCGACGTCCTCGGCCTGATGATGGCGGGCGTCCCCTTGGACGAGGCCGTGGCCGCTTCTTCGGGTTCTACCAAGGACACCGGGGCTGTCAGGAAGGAGGAACAATGAGCGCGCGCACCAGTAGCGGGCCGGGCATCCTCACCCGGGTTTTCGGCTCGCAGTGGTTTGTTTCGGTGCTGGCCGTCCTCATCGCATTTGTGATCGGTGCGGTCCTCATCGCGCTGTCGGGGGCGTCCGTGGTGGACGCCTACTACGCGATGTTCCGCGGGTCAATCATCGACCCCAACGCGGCGACCTTCGTCCGCCAGATCAAGCCGCTGACGGACTCCCTGTTCTATTCGATCCCGCTGATTATTTCGGGCCTGGGCCTGGCGCTTGGCTTCAGGGCGGGGCTGTTCAACATCGGCGGTAAGGGCCAGATCATCGTCGGAGCGCTCGCGGCCGTGTGGGTGGGCTTCGCGGTGAACTTGCCGCCTGTGTTGCATACCTTGGTGGCCCTCCTCGTTGCGATTGTCGCGGGCGGCCTCTACGCCGGCATCGCGGGTGTCCTGAAGGCGAAGACCGGCGCGAACGAGGTGATCGTGACGATCATGCTCAACTCGATCGCGACGCTGGGATTGGGATATGTCTTGGCACAGAAGGCGTGGCAGGTGCCCGGTTCGAACCAGCCGGTGACGCCGAAGGTCGCGGACAGCGCGGCTCTGACGCGCCTGCTACCCGCCCCCTTCAAGCTGCACGTCGGTTTCATCGTTGCTCTGGTTGCGCTCGCGTTCTTCTGGTGGCTGATCGAGCGTTCGACGCTGGGATTCCAGATTCGCGCGGTTGGCGCGAACGCGGCAGCCGCCCGTACGGCAGGCATATCGGTCGAGCGCATCACGGCGATCACGATGATTCTCTCGGGCGCGTTCCTCGGCTTGGCTGGCGCGAACGAGGCCCTGGGAACCATCGGGTATGTCTCGCGCGATGTGGCTGGTTCGATCGGTTTCGATGCGATTACGGTGGCCCTGCTGGGGCGCAACAAGACGTGGGGAACATTCGGTGCGGGCCTCCTCTTTGGGGCTTTCAAGGCGGGTGGCTACACGATGCAGGCCAAGGGCGTGCCGATCGACATGATCCTCATTCTGCAGTCGGTGAT
>JAHYYD010000061.1 GCA_019425105.1 Actinomycetota bacterium | reverse complement strand
GGATGTAATGCCCACGGGATGGCGACGCTGACTGTCCGGTAGGACTTCGGTGTCGATGGTGACACTATACAAGGTGCAGGTCGCAGGGAAAAAAGCGGTGGCGGCCCGGCACAAGTCGAGCCGCCACGAGCGCGCCTAGAAACCGGGTCACATGCCGGAGTCGCGCACAGACTGAGTCAGCTTTGAATGATCCAGCGGACGAGCCAGACACACGATCGTGCGGTCCTTGTGCGCCCACGAATCCTTCGTCGGGATCATCCACGTCGCATCCAGCGATGACGTCAGGTAGTCCGCACCCACGTACTCGTCAAACGCCGAGATGCACATTGACTCGGCCTGCCTGTTGAGCTCGTCCGCCCCCGGGAAATCCCCGTCGGCAACCGTGTCGATATGGAAGACCTCGGCGTCATGCTCGTGCGTGCAGCCGGTCGTCTCGAGAGTGGTCGCCGTGGTCTCCTCCGAGCCCTCCGGCAGGAGGATGCACTGGCCCACCCGCATGTGCATGACGGACGAATCCGAGCACGCGGCGAGCGGGGCGGCAAGAACACCAATGACGGCGACCAGGCCGACGAGACGACGGGAAGCCACTAGTGAACCCCCAGGGGAAGCGCCACGACGAGGTACACGATGCCAGACACGACGGCCGCGGCCGGCAGCGTGAGGAACCACGCGGTGACGATGCTGCCCGCGACGCCCCAGCGAACCGCGGAGAAACGCTTCGTGCAACCCACGCCCATGATCGCCGTCGACACGACCTGCGTCGTCGAGATGGGGGCGTGGATGACGTAGGAGCACAGGTACAGGATCGAGGCGGACACGGCCTCGGCGGTGAAGCCGCGAGCCGGATCCAGGTCGATGATCTTGCGGCCAATGGTGCGCATGATGCGCCCACCGCCGGCCATGGTACCCAGCGAAATCGCCAGAGCGCTCGAGATCTTCACCCACAGAGGCACGTTCATCTCGCCCGTGATCGGATCGAGGATGTTGTGGTGCTCGCCGTAACCGCCAGCCATCAGCGCCATGACGATGATGCCCATCGTCTTCTGCGCGTCCTGGATGCCGTGGCCCAGGGCCATCGCAGCCGAGGAGATGCGCTGCGCGGCGCGGAAGCGACGCATCGTGCGGTGATACTGCGCCTTGCGCAGCAGCCATAGGACGAGCTTCATGAAGAAGTAGCCGGCGACGAAGCCGATGATGGGGGAGGCGAACATCGGGATCACGACGTGGCTCATGATGCCCCACCAGTAAACGACCGTGCCGCTCATGAGGCCGGCGCCCGCCATACCACCGATGAGGGCGTGTGAGGAGGACGACGGCAGGCCAAACCACCAGGTGATCAGGTTCCAGATGCAGGCGCCCAGCAGGGCGGCCAGGATGATGACCAGGCCCTTTTGCTGCATCTCCGGCAGGGGAGACTCGGCGTAGTCGCTGATCGAAATGATGCCTTTACCGACCGTCTTGGCGACGGCCGTGCCCATCATGGCGCCGATGACGTTCATCGTCGCGGCCATGAGGAGCGCCGCGCGGGGAGTCCACGCGCGTGTCGACACGGAGGTCGCGATCGCGTTCGCCGCGTCGTGGAAGCCATTCGTGTAGCTGAAGAACAGCGCGACGGCGATGACGACGACGACGAGGATCAGATTCAGATCCACGGCTCAGGATTCCTTCAGTGCGAGGGACTCGATGACGTTGGCCAGCTCCTCGAATGCGTCGGCGCAGGACTCGAGGCCCTGGACGATGTCCTTGAGCTTGATGATCGTGACCGGGTCGAGGCCGGAGTCGAACAGGGCGGTCAGCGTGCGGCGGTAGGCCAGGTCGCCCTCGTTTTCGAGGCGGTTGATCTCGATCCAGTAGTCGCGCATGTCCACGGGCGACTTGAGCTTGGGCATGTTCTCGGCGGTGAGGTCCGCGCAGTGCTTGATGACCTCGATCTGTGTGTTCAGCAAGGAGACCAGGGAGGAGGGGATGTCGGCGATGCCGTAGACGACCAGGAGATCGCCGGCCTCGTCGATGAAGTCGAGGCAATCATCCAGGTGGGACGCCAGCGACTGCAGGTCCTCGCGGTCGAAAGGCGTGATGAACGAGGAGTTGATGCGCTGGACGATCGCGTGGTTCAGCTCGTCGCCGCGGTGCTCGACCTCGTGGAGCTGATCGCGCAGGGCGATGCGCTCCTCCGGGGAGGCGGCGTAGATGTGCGTCAGGAATTCGACGGCCTGCACGAGCTGGCGGGCCTGGGAGGTGAAGTCTTCAAAAAAGTCAGGGCCTTGGGTCTTGTTTCGGAATCCCATGGTGTATTCGGTCCTTCCAATGGTGAACAGCACTGTTGTGCTACCTGTAATCGTCGGTCATGGGGCGGTGAGACTTCAAGTTCAGTGATGGATTTGTGACCCCATATCTGGTGGTCTATCTCACGGAGAGCGGTGGTGGGCTGACTTCCGTCTCATTCACGAGGTCTGGGCTGGGTTGAGCACGAAGCGTGGCGGCCCAGGGGTGGGTTGAAGGTCCCTGTCGGCCGGGCGGTGTGTGACTCGTTCGACTACGATTGTGGTGTGACCGGGACCAAGCGCCCGTAAGCGCGGGCGAGGGGTCCGGCATGATTGATTATGTCAATCGGGGACGCAGACGCGGCCTCGACAATCCAAAATGCCTCAGGAGGCAAAATGTCCGTGACTGAACAGGACGTGCGTGCAGCGGCTCCGGCCAACGCTCCCGAAGATGTCGTCAAGTGGGTTGCTGAAATTGCTGAGCTGACCACCCCTGATGCCATCGAGTTCTGCGACGGCTCCCAGGAGGAGTGGGATCGCCTGACCTCTCAGATGGTCGAGAGCGGCATGTTCACCAAGCTCAACGAGGAGAAGCGCCCGAACTCCTTCCTCGCTCGTTCCAAGCCGTCCGACGTTGCGCGTGTTGAGTCCCGTACCTTCATCTGCTGTGAGAAGGAAGAGGACGCCGGCCCGACGAACCACTGGGCCGACCCCAAGGAAATGAAGGCCACCCTGCACGAGAAGTTCACGGGTGCCATGAAGGGCCGCACCATGTACGTGGTGCCCTTCTCCATGGGTCCCCTCGGCGGCCCCATCTCCCAGCTCGGTGTTGAGATCACCGACTCTCCCTACGTTGTCGTCAACATGCGCATCATGACCCGCATGGGTGCTGCTGCCATGGACCTCATCAACGAGGGTCGCGTGTGGGTTCCCGCCGTTCACTCCGTCGGCGCTCCCCTGGAGCCCGGTCAGGAAGACTCCTCCTGGCCCTGCAACGACGAGAAGTACATCACCCACTTCCCCGAGACCAACGAGATTTGGTCCTTCGGTTCGGGTTACGGCGGCAACGCCCTGCTCGGCAAGAAGTGCTTCGCCCTGCGTATCGCCTCGACGATGGCCCGCCGTGACGGCTGGATGGCCGAGCACATGCTCGTCCTGCGCCTGACCCGCGAGTCCACCGGCCAGCAGTTCCACGTCACCGCCGCCTTCCCGTCGGCCTGTGGCAAGACCAACCTCGCCATGCTCCAGCCCACGATCCCCGGCTACAAGGTCGAGACCGTCGGCGACGACATCGCGTGGATGCGCCCGGGCCCGGATGGCCGCCTGCGCGCCATCAACCCCGAGGCCGGCTTCTTCGGCGTCGCCCCCGGCACCTCCTACAAGACCAACCCCATGGCCATGGAGACCGGCAAGGCCAACTCCATCTTCACGAACGTCGCCCTGACCGACGACGGTGACGTGTGGTGGGAAGGCATCGACGGTGACGTTCCGGCGCACCTGATCGACTGGCACGGCAACGACTGGACCCCCGAGTCCGGCGAGAAGGCTGCTCACCCGAACAGCCGCTTCACCGTCCCCGCCTCGCAGTGCCCGATCATCTGCCCCGACTGGGAAGCCCCCGAGGGTGTCCCGGTTGACGCCGTCCTCTTCGGTGGCCGCCGCGCCACCAACGTCCCGCTGGTCGCCGAGCAGTACGAGCCCGCCCACGGCGTGTTCATCGGTGCCTCCGTGGCCTCCGAGGTCACCGCTGCCGCGACCGACGTCAAGGCCGGCTCGCTGCGCCACGACCCCTTCGCCATGCTGCCCTTCTGCGGCTACAACATGGCCGACTACTGGGGCCACTGGCTGGAGATGCAGGACAAGCTCGGCGAGGGCTTCCCGAAGGTCTACCAGGTCAACTGGTTCCGCAAGGACGAAGACGGCAACTTCATGTGGCCCGGCTACGGCGACAACTCCCGCGTCCTGGACTGGATCGTTCGCCGCGCCGCCGGCGAGGTCGAGGCCATCGATGGTGTGACCGGCCGCTACCCGAAGTTCGAGGACTTCAACCTCGACGGCCTGGACATCGATGAGACCGTCTGGGCGAAGCTCTTCGCGATCGACCCCGACGCCTGGGCCGCCGAGATGGACGACACGGAGGAGTACTTCTCGCAGTTCGGCGACAAGCTCCCCGCCGCCATCACCGAGCAGCTGGCCAAGTTCCGCGAGCGCATCGCCGCCGCGAAGCAGGCCTGATCCGCGCGGATCTGAGGGCGAGCCCCGGAGGAAACTCCGGGGCTCGCCCCTTTTCTGTACACGTTTCTGCGCCTCGTTGATATCTACGCGAAAACTGACCGGATTGCGTGTGCGGGGCCCGAGACGGCTACACTGAGATAGCATCCGACCGCGCACGCAAGGAGAGCCCGTGCCCAACTACTTGACCAACGAAGAGCTGGCCCACGCCAAGGGGCTGCTCGATCGTATGAACGATATTTTCCAGCACACCGTCGTCGGCCAGGAAGGTCTGCGCCGCGCGTTGACCGCCGCGCTGCTCGCGGGCGGCCACGTGCTGGTCGAATCCGTCCCCGGCCTCGCGAAGACGACCGCCGCACAGACACTCGCGTCTGCGGTCTCTGGTACCTTCCACCGTATCCAGTGCACGCCCGACCTCATGCCCAACGACATCGTCGGCTCGCAGATCTGGAACCAGGAACGCGGCGAGATGGTCACTCAGCTGGGTCCCGTCCACGCGAACATGGTCCTCATGGACGAGATCAACCGTTCATCGGCGAAGACCCAGTCCGCCATGCTGGAGGCTATGCAGGAACGCCAGACCACGATCGGCGGCGTCAACCACAAGCTGCCCAGCCCCTTCATGGTCATGGCCACCCAGAACCCCATCGAAGAAGAGGGCACCTACGTGCTGCCCGAGGCGCAGATGGACCGTTTCCTCCTCAAGGAGGTCATCACGTATCCGACGCCGGTCGAGGAACTCGAGGTTCTTAACCGTATCGACAATGGCCAGATCGCAGCGAAGTCGTCGGCGACGCCGATCACTTTGCCCGACGTGCTCACCCTGCAGGATGCCTGCCGCCGAGTGTTCGTCCACGAGACCCTCAAGGCCTACATCGTGGACATCGTGAACACGACGCGAGGTGCCGGTCCCAACCCGTTGCCGGGCTGGAACAAGCACGTGCGCGTCGGCGCGTCCCCGCGTGGCAGCATTGCGCTCATGCAGATCTCCCAGGCAATCGCCCTCATGTCCGGCCGCAACCATGTGATGCCCGACGACATTAAGGCGATGCGTTACGGCATCCTGCGCCACCGCATCATCCGTACATTCGACGCGCTCGCCGACAACGTGTCCATTGAGGGCCTCATTGATGCCGTGTTCAACGCGGTTCCCGTTCCGTAAAGAACCCTCGGTCCCACACGCCAGTTGATTGTCTGAAGGAACGTCATGCCTGTACGCTCGCGCGAAATCCACTCGCTCTCGTCGCGCATCCAGCTGCCCGTCATGCGCAAGCTGCTGTCCATCATGGACGGCCAGCACTCTGCGTTGCGGCAGGGACGCGGCTGGGAGTTCATGGACTTGGCTCCCTACCAGGCGGGCGACGATGTTCGTTCCATCGATTGGGCGGCAACCGCGCGCACGGGGTCGCCGGTGATTAAGCGGCGCGAGGCGACGGCTAACCTGCAGGTCATGCTCGTCGTTGACACGGGACGTGAGATGGGTGCGCTGGCACCCTCGGGGGAGACGAAGGAAGAGGTGGCGTTGACGGCGTGCGAGGCGATCGCTTGGCTGAGCGTCGCCCGAGGAGACCAGATTGGCCTCGTCGCCGGGGATTCGCAGCGCGTGCGCTTCATGCCCGCCCGCTCGGGCAACGCCCACGCCGAGACCGTGATGCGCCGCATCGAGGAGGACATCACCCTGTCCTCGCCTCACTCGGACGTGCCCAAGCTCCTGGCGCGCGCCCGCACCGTGACCCAGCGGCGAAGCCTCATGGTGATCATCACGGATGCGACCCAGCCGGAGCCCACGCGCGTGTCCGACGATCTTATTAAATCGCTGTCGGTACGCCACCAGGTCATGCAGATCTGCGTGGCTGACATCGATCCGACATCCCTAGACACGGGCACGAATGTCGTCGATGTGAACGAGGGACCGCTCCCCGACTTCCTGCTGCGCGACAACCAACTGTCGGGTGAAGCCGCCAACGTGATGGCGATGCGACGCGCGGCAGTGACCCAGATGCTTGATAAGAGGGGGGTCATCCACGTGGATGTTTCGTCCAGTGAAGAAGTGCCGCGCGCCCTCATGCGCGCTCTCGAAAGGGGCGCACATGTCCGGTGACATCAAAGATAACCTGCTGGACCCCGTCATCTATCCGAACTGGATGTGGGTCCTCGGCCTGGCGATCGTGGTCGCCGTGCTTGGGTGGATCCTGTACAGCGTGTGGCGCTGGTGGACCTCGCGCATCGGCGAGGTCATGGAACTGCAAACAATTACGGACGCGCGCCGCAAGAAGTACCTGACTTTCATCGATCAGATCGCGGACCGCTACGCCGACGGAGATCTGGATGCGCGCGGCGTGCACCTCGCGCTCGCGGGCCTCATGCGTGCACTCGGCACAGAGCGTACGGGGCGTGACCTCGAGGTGGCGACCGTGTCCGAGGTACGCGAGCTCGTCCCCGTGTGGCCGGGCCTGGCCGACATCCTTCAGGCCTGTGAAGTCCCCAGTTTCACGGGCGACAACATCCCGCAGGGGCAGCCCTCGCACGAGGCTGTCACCCGGGTCCTGACCATGGCTGTGGAGGCGGTGAACGTATGAGGTTCGGGTGGCTTATCCCCGTCGTCCTCCTGGTCGTCGCGGCGGCGACCGTCCTCGGATGGATGCTCGCACGTCGGGCCGGCGAACGCTCGGGCAAGAAAGGCTGGGTGGCCAACACCGGCTTCCTGCGTGGCCTGCCCAAGTATCAGGCGCTCGTGCGCCGCACGCGCGCGTCCCTGTCGATGGCTGTCGTCTGCTTCATCATCGCCGTCATCGCGGCGGCGGTCTCCGCGGGTGCGCCCGTCGACCGCTACACCAAGTACGACAAGTCGTCGAGCCGTGACATCATCCTGTGCCTGGACGCCTCCGGATCGATGCTCCCCTACGACTCGGAGATCGGTGACGCGTTCAAGCAGATCATTTCCCACTTCGAGGGTGAGCGAATCTCGCTGCAGCTGTGGAATGCCTACTCGATGACGATGTTCCCTCTGACAGACGACTACGAGATGGCCGACGACGTGCTTACGGAGATGGCCAATCAGATCGACCGTGGATACAGTCAAATCGGCCAGAACATTTACGTCACCAAGGAACTCGAGGCCTACCTCAAGCCGACGCTCGCCAACGACGACGAGCGTCGTGCCTCGCTGGTCGGTGATGGCCTGGCCTCCTGCGTGCTCGGTTTCGACCACACCGACAAGGAACGTTCGCGTACGATCCTGCTCGCGACCGACAACGAGGTGTTCGGCGAGGGTATCTACAACCTGTCCGAGGCCATCGAATTCGCGAAGAGCCAGGGAGTGACCGTCTCGGTCCTGTACCCTGGGTCAAAGTACGGGATGAAGGATGAGGGCGTGGAGCTGCGCGACCAGGTCAAGTCCACCGGCGGCGAGTTCTACGACGCATCCTCCCCCTCTGCCGTCGATGACGTCGTTCGGCAGATCGAATCCGAGCAGAAGGAAGAACTCGATTCCGCGGGCAAGCTCGTGGAAACCGACCGCCCGGGCGCCGCCCTCGGCTGGACCATCGTCGGTGTCCTGTCCCTGCTCGGTCTGCTCGCTTTCGGGAGGCTCTGACATGATTTTTCGCCCTGTTATCCACCCGGTGTTGTTGGTTCTGATCCTGGCGATTGGCGTGACTTTCGTATTCCTGTCCGCCAAGCGCGCAGCCCGCAAGCGCGTCATGGACGTGATCCGCCGCTCGCTGATCGTCCTGATCGTCATCGTCATGGGTGCCGGTCCGTCGATTCCTGGTGAGGCAGTCGAAGTTTCGTCGGCCCTCGAGGTCTACCTCGTCATCGACCGTACCGGCTCGATGGCTGCAGAGGACTGGGACGGATCCAAGCCGCGCATCGACGGCGTGCGCAATGACGTCGCCATCCTCATGAACTCCATGGCGGGTTCCCGCTTCTCGATCCTCACGTGGGACTCCTCGGTGCACATCGACATGCCGCTGACGACCGACTCGTCGGCCGTTGCCTCGTACATGGAGAGCTTCAACCGAGAGCTGTCCTCATCCTCCCAGGGATCGTCGATCAACCGCCCCGCCGCGGACCTGGCAGACCTACTCGCCAAGAACAAGGAACGCCACCCCCAGAATCTGCGCGTCGTCTTCGTCTTCTCCGACGGCGAGACCTCGAACCAGGATCACTGGTCGAGCGCGCCGAGCGGGTCCGAGGAGGACTGGGACCGCGTCAAGGAGTACGCCGACGGTGGCCTCGTCATCGGCTACGGCACTGAAACGGGCGGGCCGATGAAGGCGCTGCGCCTAGGCAACAGCGAATCGCAGAGCGCGGGTGACGACGGCTACATCCACGACCTGTCCAAGCCCGGTAATCCGGTTGCGATCTCAAAGATCGACGAGGCGGCCCTGCAATCGGTCGCATCGCGCATCGGCGTCGACTACGTGCACTCGCCCGACAAGTCGGCGATCGAGTCCCACGCGCGCACCATCATGGACAGCGCGTCGGAGATCTCCGAGCAGCGCAACATGAAAGACACGTACCGTTACATCATCTGGCCGTTCGCGCTCCTGCTGGGGGGACTCCTCGCGTGGGAGGGCGCCACCCTGGCGCTGCGCGCTCAACAGCTGAGGAATTCGCATGCCCTCTAAAAACAACCTGCCCGAAGAGGACCTCCTGCCTTTCGGTGCCCTCACGGGCAGCCCGGTCGATTCCTCGGTCCGCGAGCAGCTCGGCCAGGCCACCAACGGCAAACAGAAAGTGCAGCGCTCCCCGCGCGCGCTGCGCCCGCTGTGGTACTCCATCCCGATTCTCGTGATCGCCCTGGCGATCGCCGGGTACCTGATCGGTCTGACGCTCTGGTCGCGCTCGTCGTTGAAGCACTGGAAAGCTCAGGACTACGAGGCTGCGCAGGCGGGTTACGAGGGACAGCGGACGTGGACGGGCATCGGTATCGAGGCCTGGGTCGCTCACTACAACCTCGGCACCACGCTCGTGCGCCAAGATCGCGTGGACGAGGGCGTGGCGGAACTGCGTACCGCCTTCGACCTCGTCCCCAAGGCCACCGAGGTTCAGCCCGGTCGCCTCGAACCCTTCTCCTACGAGTGTCGCGTGCGCGTCAATCTCGGCATCGGACTGGAGATCCAGGGCGACCAGCTGCGCGCCGCGGGCTCGACTACGGACGCGGTGAGCGTCTACCAGGAAGCCGAAGATACGATCGCCCCCTGCCAGACCGCCTCCGGTGGAGGCGGCCAGTCCGGTGACCAGAACCAGTCCGGCGGACAGTCCGATCAGCAGTCCGGCGGTGAATCCAACAACCCCGCCGACGAAAACAAGGAACGCGTCGGGGACAAGAAGCAGCAGACCGAGGAAGAGTCTCAGGGACAGAGCGGATCGCAGGACCAGCAGCAACAGCAGGGCCAGCAGGGCCAGCAGGAGAATCCGACGCCCAGCCCCAGCCCCTCCGAGAACCCCTATGAGGGCGAAACCCAGGACCAAAAGGAACGCAGGGAACAGCTCGAAAACCAGAACAAAGACAGACAGCAGAATCAGCGTGACACACAGGACGGCAAACGCGACGGCAACCCGAACGGCGCGTGGTGAGGGGCGCGAACCCGTCTCACTTTCGCTGTGACGTGCACCCATAAAACCCAACGACGGCCCAGGTGGTCGTCAAACACCGATAGGCTGGTAACGTGAAGGTTCTTCTCGTTGGTAACGGAGGTCGCGAACACGCGATCGCCCGTGCGCTGGTACGAACGTCCACCCCTGAGCATCCCGTGTCGCTTGTCGTCCAGGCGGGTAACCCCGCGCTGGAGCAGCTGGGTCGCTCCCTGACCATGG
>JAHYYD010000060.1 GCA_019425105.1 Actinomycetota bacterium | reverse complement strand
GCTTCGACCCGGTCCTGGGTGCGCGTCCGCTGCGTCGTGCGATCCAGCGCGAGATTGAGGACGCGCTGTCCGAGCGCATCCTGTTCGGAGAACTGCAACCCGGTCAGGTTGTTACCGTTGGCGTGTCTGGAGAAGGAAAAGACCGCAAGTTCACCTTCAACGGAGAGTGATTTACTCGCCAATTGTTAGCGGCTGACAAGCCGGACACTTCGGAAGGCGGCCCGTCGTACTGCGACGGGCCGCCTTCTAGTTGTTAAGTAACTGCACATCTGATAGATTCTCATTAACCATTAGGCTGCGGTGTAGTCGTGTCACACTATTGCGTGGAGACTACTCAGCAATCGGGAGAGGGTCAATGAGCGCGCACTCGCAACGAAAAGTAACCAGCACAAGGCGGCGTCTACCGGCGTTTGTCCTGGTGCTGGTCGTTGCTGCGTTGTGCATCGCAGGCGTCATCTACAAGGGTGCTGAGGTCACGCAGGTCAACGTCAACGACGGTGGCATTTGGGTGACCAATAAGTCCAAGCAGATGGTCGGCCACCTCGATTACGAGGCCCGCATCCTCGACGGTGCCCTGCGCACCGAGGCCACCAACTTCGACGTCGGCCAGGCGGGTGAGACCGTCACCGTCTCCGACCTCACCTCGCTGACCGTCGCTCCCGTCAACGTCACCCAGGTCTCCCTCGGCTCCCCGACGGCTCTGCCCTCCGGCTCGAGCGCGATGCAGGGCGGCGACGTCCTCGGCGTCCTCAACCCCACCGACGGCACCCTGTGGACCACGTCGGCCACCGCGCCGAGCCCCGCGAACTTGTCCGAGGGAGCGGCCCTGTCCTCGAACATGGGTGCGAGCACGTTCGTGACCGGACTCGACGGCTCCGTGTACTCCCTGGCCGCCTCGGGCACGCTGACGACCGTGAAGCGCCAGGGGACCGTCGATCAGGCCGCGACCAGCCGGATCGAAGGAATCCCCGAGGACGCCCAGCTGAGCATGACTGTCGTCGGCGACCAGGTCGTCGCCCTCGACTCGCAGTCCAACACCCTCTTCCTCCCGGGCGGCAAGAAGCTCGACCTGAGCGCCGCCGGAGTCGAGGAGGGCGGCATCTTGCAGCTGGCCGGACCGAAGGCGGATTCCGTCCTGCTCGCCACGCCCTCGGACCTCGTGTCGATCCCGCTGGCGGGCGGCGCCCCGGCGATCACGCCCGCCACTGAGAGTGGCGTCAGCGGCAATCCCGCGGCCCCCGTTCGCCACGAAGGCTGCGCGTACGGCGCGTGGACCGGTAGCGGCGCGTACATGCGCGCCTGCGACGACCCGTCCGCGAACAAGCAGATGGTCGTCGATACGCTCACGACCGCTCGCGAAATCGTCTTCCGTACGAACCGCAAGGCCATCGTCCTCAACGACGTCGCGCAGGGCAGCGTGTGGCTGCCCGACTCGAACATGGTCCTCATGGACAACTGGGACGAGGTCGAGAACCAGCTCGAGGAGACCGAGGAGGAGCAGGACAGTCCCGAACTGACGAACGAGATCGCCGATCCTCAGCAGCGCGAGCAGAACACCCCGCCCGAGGCCGTGGATGACGAGTTCGGCATCCGCCCGGGACGCTCGACGGTTCTGCCCGTCCTCGACAACGACTCCGACCTCGACGGAGACGTGCTGACGGCCTCCCCGACGAGTGCGCCCGAGTGGGGGACCATCTCCGTCGCGCGCGGCGGCCGCGCCCTGCAGATTTCCGGCGTCGACGCGAACCAGACCGGGTCGACATCCTTCTCCTACGAGGCCTCCGACGGGCAGGCCACAGCCTCCGCTCGCGTGCAGGTGACGATTCACCCCTACAGTCAGAACGCGGCGCCGAACCAGCTGCGCGCATCGACCGTCAAGATCGGTGCGAATGCGCAGATTCAGTATCAGGCGCTGAGCGACTGGCGAGACCCCGATGGCGACCCGATCTACCTTAAGAACGCGGAGGCGCCCGAGGGCCTGAGCGTGTCCTTCAGCGAGGACGGCTCCCTGACGATCACCGATGAGGGCAGCGCGCCCGGCCCGAAGACCGTCGTCCTGACGGTCGCGGATGACCAGGGTGCAGAGACGCGTGGCGAGCTCATCGCGACGGTCCAGGAGGCCGGAAATCTGCCTCCGTCGGCGAACGGCGACCTGTTCCAGGCGCACACGGGAGAGACGGTCACCCTCGACCCGCTCAAGAACGACACCGATCCCAACGGCGATCCCCTGAGCCTCGCCGCAGTCTCGGGTGCTCCCGCGGGCGCGACGATCTCACCGGACCTCGACCGTGGCACGATCGACTTCCGCGCGACCGCGCCGGGCTCCTACTCCTTCGCCTACACGGTGTCCGACGGCATCGCGACGACGCTGGGCATCATCCGCGTCGAGGTCGTCGAGGCCACTGCTCTGCCGCCGGTCGCCGAGAACGACACGGCGGTGCTCCCGCTGGGCGGATCCGTCCTGGTGGCACCCCTGGGTAACGACTACGACCCTGCGGGTGGCCTGCTGTCCATCACGTCGGTCGATGCCTCGAACGTTCCCGGCCTCGAGGTGGCTCTCATCGACCGCCACCTGCTGCGCGTGACCGCGCCGTCGGGCCTGACCCAGACCGCGACCTTCTCCTACACGGTCTCCAACGGCCAGGGCGAGGCGACCGCGGACGTCATGGTGATTCCCGGCGCGGCCGATCGCTCCGACCTGCCGCCCGTCCTCAAGCCCGACCGCGCCAAGGTGCGCGTCGGTGACGTCGGCACCGTGTCGGTCCTGTCGAACGACCGCTCCCCGGCGGGCCTGAACCTGCAGGTCGAGTCGACGCTCGCCTACGACCCGACGAACGCGCTGGGAACCCCCTTCGTGACCGGTAACCAGGTGCGTCTCGAGGCCGGTGCCAACCCCGGCATCATGGACGTCACCTACTCGGTCATCGACTCCGCGGGCAACCGCGCGTCGAGCACGGTCACCTTCGAGGTGGTCGCCGCGTCCGACCAGAACCAGCCTCCTCGCCCCCGCGATATCAGCGCGTGGGCGGCCGCGGGGCAGACGACCCGCATCCCGGTGACCCTCGACGGCATCGACCCCGACGGCGACTCCGTGAGCCTGACGGGCCTCGACTCCTCGCCGCAGCAGGGCAGCGCCACGGTGAAGTCGACCTGGATTGACTACACGCCGAACCAGAACGCCTCGGGTACGGATTCCTTCACCTACACGGTCACCGACCGTCAGGGCGCACGAGCCTCCGCTCGCGTGCGCGTCGCGATCTCCGCGGCCCCCTCGCTCAACCAGAACCCGGTGGCCGTGCCCGACACGGTGCTGACGCGCCCGGACCGCATGGTGACAGTCAATGTCCTCTCGAACGACGTTGATCCCGACGGTGATCCCCTCACGTTGGAGGAAGACGGCCTCGAGACGGCGACGCCCGAGCTCGATCCGCAGGTCCGTTCCTCCTCGACCCTGCAGGTCCACACGCCTTCGCAGGCCGGCACCTACCTCGTGTCCTACACGGTCAGCGACGGCCGCGGCGGCTCCGCGCGCGGCACCGTGACCGTGTACGTGCAGGACGACGCGCCGCTCAAGGCACCGATCGCCCGCGACGACTTTGTCACCTACGAGGACCTGCCGACCGATGGTTCCGCCGTGCGCGTGAAGGTTCTCGAGAACGACGAGGATCCCGACGGCAGCGTCGATGAGCTGACCGTGACGAGCGGCGAATCCGGCGTGACGGTTGACGGATCCGACCTGCTGATCCCGGTGACCGACACCCTGCGCCTCGTCGTCTACACGATCACGGACCGCGATGGCCTGACGAACTCCGCCGTCGTGACCGTGCCCGGACGCGACTCCACGGCACCCCTCCTGAACGCTGCGGCCCTGCCCATCGAAATGGATGCGGGCACCTCGCGCACGATCAACCTGTCGGATTACGTCGTGACCCGCTCGGGCCGCAGCCCCCGCCTCGTCGATGGGACCTCCCCGGTGCCCCAGGCCGGCCTGGACTCCGTCGTGGCGGACTCCTCGACGCAGCTGACGCTGACGGCTACCGCGACCTTCGGCGGTAATTCCGCGTTCCTCATCCAGGTCGCGGACGGCGCTGCTGATGACGCTGGCGCGCTGAGCGCCTCGCTGTCGCTGCCCGTGCGCATCAAGGCGACCACGAACCAGCCGCCGACCTTCGCCCCGACCGCGATCCGCGTCGAGGCCGGGGGCGCTGCCGTCACGCAGAACCTCGCGCTCGCCGTGCGCGACCCCGAGGGGACGGATGCCTCGACCTTCACCTACGCGATGGGTTCGGCACCCAGCGCCGTGTCCGCGTCGCTGTCCGGTACCGTCCTGACGGTCTCCGCGCCCGAGGGTGCGACCCCCGGATCCGCCGGCTCCATCCCCGTGAGCGTCACCGACGAGCAGGGCAACACCGTCAACGCCTCGATCCCCGTCGAGATCGTCTCGACGACGAAGCCGCGCATCCAGGTGCCCCCGTACTCCGTGAATGCGAAGGTCGGGGATACCGTGATCGTTGACGTGGCCTCGCGTGCCACCAACCCGTTCCCCGACACGCCGATCTCCCTCGTCGGAACCGCGGTGTCCTTGGGTAACGCGGACATCGCGTCCTCCGGCACGTCGGTCATGGTCACGCCCCGATCCACCGGCACGATCTCGGTGGGCTTCCAGGTCAACGACAAGCTGGGAGACCCCTCGCGCGTCGTGCAGGGCACCATCACCGTCACGGTGACGGACAAGCCGGGCGCGCCCACGAACGTGGTCGCCGAGGCCGTGGGTGCCACCGGCGCGAGGGTGACCTTCGATGCCCCCGCGTCGAACGGCTCGCCCATCACCGGCTACCGTCTCTACGACTCCAGCGGCGCGAAGATCGCTGACTGCCCGAACACCGTGTGCGAAGTGAACGGCCTGAGGACGGGGCAGCAGTACAGTTTCGCGGTGAGTGCGGTGAACGAGCAGGGCGAATCCGCTCGCACCACATCCAACGAGATCACGCCCACCGGCGTCCCGGATCGCCCGGGCGGACCGAGTGTTACCCCCGGCGATGGCGAACTGACGATGACATGGGACGCCCCCAACAACAATGGGTCCCCCATCACCGGCTACACCGTGTACGCGACCGCTGCGACCGGTCAACGCACCTGCACGACGAGTGGGGCTCGCACGTGCACGATCAGCGGCCTCGTGAACGACCAGAACTACACTGTCACGGTCGTCGCGACGAACGCGAATGGTAATTCCCAGGCATCCCCGGGTGTGAATGGCACCCCGAAGGCGACGCGACGCGGCCCCGATCAGCCGGTCATCACGAGCGCCACCGCGGCCCAGCAACGCGACGGTAACGCCGCTCTGGCGACCATCACCTGGTCCCTGGGGAGCTCCGGCAGCGCCGGATGGGGCCAGACGATTGTGTCGGTCAACGGCACCACCAAGACCCTCTCGGGCGGAACCACCAGCACCCAGATGACCGTTCCCTACGGCGTGGCCCTCACCGTGTACGTGACCGTCAGTAACACGAACGGTGACACGGCGACCTCTCCTGGCTACGTCATTCCGGCGGTCGTCCACGAGGACCCCACTCCTCCCAAGACGACGCCGCTGGCCCCCGACGCACCGCGCCTGGGCCCGCCCTCGGACAACGCGCTGGGCAAGCTTCGCGTCGCTAACGCCCGCCTGAAGGAAGGAAACGGCTACACAGTCAACGACCTGGAGCTCTTCTACGCGGACTCTGCAGCGGGGTGCACGGCACCCGGCAATCCCGTCGCCTTCAACAACGGCGACCGCGGTGACTTTAATATCGGCCCTCTCACCCCGGGTGCGACCATGACCTATTACTTCTGCCAGCGCGGCAAGAAGGACGACGGGTCGTACGTCTGGAGCCCGGTCGTGTCGGCCTCCGGCACGGTCGGTAACGGCCAGCGCTCGGGCCCCGATGACGACGAAGACACCACGATCCCCGTGTTCAACGTGTCGGTCACTTCCTACATCAACAGTGCCACTGTCTCGTGGAGCGTCCCCAGTGGCGTCACCATCGAGCAAACCAACGTGTGGGTGAAGGAAATGGAAGGGGCGACCAAGCAGAAGCTCAGCGGCCCGATAACCTCGTGGGCGGTCCAGGGCCTGGCGCCGGTCAACCAGTACACGGCTGTCGTCGAAATGATCAGCAAAGGCGGGGCGCACCGAACAGTCGAAAAGACCTTCAAGACCACCGAAGCCGCGGAAAATATCGACGCGACTTTCACCGGAAAAACCACGTGTTCGAACGGGCAGGAATGCGGCTCGATGACGCTGACGGCCAAACGAGCCTCCCAGTTCGGATCGGGCGTCACGCTCATCTGCACGGTCAGCACCGGTCGCCCCGCCCAGGACACCGAATTCCGCTTCTCACGGGACACGCCGAGCATACCGGGTATCCTGACGGAGGCAATCACCGCCAAAGAGCTCAATGCGCGGAACATCGTGAAGAGCTGCCGAGTCGAATAAGACGACCATACTTTCCCCGTTACGAGCAACAAGAGAAACATAGGACAACTCATGACCCTTTCCATTGAGGATGCAACCAGGTTCGCCCAGGTCTTCAAGGGCCTCGTCGACGGCGTGTCCGTGGCGGTCCTGGACAAGCGCCAGGCCGTGCGACTCGCTCTGACGACGATGTTCGCGGGCGGCCACCTCCTGCTTGAGGACGCCCCCGGTACCGGCAAGACCGCCCTGGCTCGCGCGATCAGCGCCGTCATCGACGGCACGCACTCGCGTATTCAGTTCACCCCCGACCTGCTGCCCTCCGACATCACCGGCGTGAACATGTTCAACCAGAAGACGGGCGAGTGGGTCTTCCACGCCGGCCCCGTCTTCGCGGAGATCGTCCTCGCCGACGAGATCAACCGTGCGTCGCCCAAGACGCAGTCCGCCCTCCTCGAGGTCATGGAAGAAGCCCAGGTGACGGTCGACGGCGTGCGCCGCCCCGCCCCCCAGCCCTTCATGGTCATCGCGACCCAGAACCCCGTCGAGCAGGCCGGCACCTACCCGCTGCCCGAGGCCCAGCTCGACCGCTTCCTCATGAAGACCTCGATCGGCTACCCCTCGCGTAGCGCCATGATCGACGTCCTCGACGGCTCGGCCTCCCCGGACCGCTCGAAGAACCTGCGCCCCCTCGTGACCGGTCAGGACATCGTCGCCTGGGCCGCCCTGGCCTCGGCGAACCACACGGACCGCGCCGTGCTCGACTACGTGGCCGCGCTGGCGGAGGCCACCCGCGAGGACGAGTCCTCGCTGCTGGGCGTGTCCACCCGTGGCGCCATCGGCATGGTGCGCTGCGCCCGCGTGTGGGCCGCCGCGCAGGGCCGTAACTTCGTCCTGCCCGACGACATCAAGGCCCTCGCCGTGCCCGTGTGGGCACACCGCGTCATCGTCGACCCCGACGCCGCCTTCTCCGGCGCGACCGCCGAAGGCATCATTCAGCGTGCCCTGACCTCCGTGCCCGCCCCCGCGGTCGGCGCGTAAGGAACTGGCCGGACACAACGATGACAGGGAAGCGCACGGACACCCCCACGATGGTCTCGCCCCGCAGGGCGAAGGCCGGTCCTTCGCATCCCCTGAAAGCCCTCACCTCGGCGGTCACGCCGATCGGCTGGGCGGTCATCGCCTTCATCATCGCGGGCCTGGTGCTCGCGGTGACGCTCGAATGGGTCGAGGCCCTGGCGTGTGCGCTCGCGGGCGTCGTCGCGCTGGCGTTGGCCGCCCTGCGCGTGGCGTGGCGACCCCCGCACCTCGTCTCGATCCGCGTGCCGAACGAGCGCATCGTCGCCGGCCAGACCGCCGTCGGCGAGATCTCGGTGCGTAACGAGCGCTCTCGCTCCGTGCGTTCGGGCATCATCGAGCTGCCGATCGGCTCGGGTACCGGTGAATTCGTCGTGCCCCCGCTGGGCGCCCACGAGACCTGGGACGAGATGTTCCTGATCTCCTCGCGTCACCGCGGCCTCATCAGCATCGGCCCCGCCCGAGCCGTGCGCTCGGACGCGCTGGGCCTGCTGCGCCGCGTGCGCATGTGGGACGAGCCGGTCGTCCTGCACGTGCACCCCCGCACCGTGCGCGTGCCCTTCGACGCGACCGGCTTCCAGCTGGACGTCGAGGGCGTGTCCACCGGCAAGCTCTCCAGTTCCGACGTGTCTTTCCATGCCCTGCGCGACTACGAGCCGGGCGACGACCGGCGCGCCGTGCACTGGCAGTCGACCGCGCGCCTCGGCAAGCTCATCGTGCGCCAGTACGAGGAGACGCACCGCTCGCACCACGTCATCGTCCTGGACACGTCGCGCGACGCGTGGGACTACGAGTCCTTCGAGACCGCGGTGTCTGTCGCGGGTTCGCTGGGCCTAGCGAACCTGCGCGAGTCGCGTCCCGTCTCGCTGACGACGACGGAGTCCTGGCTGCCCTCGGGGCACGCGATGCGGATGCTGGATGCGCTGTCCGAGGTCTCGGCGCGCTCCTTCGGGGACCTGCCCCTGCGCGTGCGCGAGGCCGTGGCCCAGCGCCCCGGCGTCTCCGCGCTCACGCTCATCGTCGGCCCGCAGGTGAGCGATAGCGACGCGGCGCACCTGGCCCGACTGGCACCCATCGACGTGCCCGTCTCCATCATCCGCATCGGTGCCGAGAACGAGCGCGCCCGCCGCGACCTCGGCCGGGGTATCCTGCTTGACTGCTCCACGCTCGACGACCTGCCGCGCATCATCGTTGCTGGAGGCCTGGCATGAGCAGCAACGTCAACACCAAGCCGCGCGCTCAGCGCATCGAGTCGCAGGCCCGGCCCGAGGCAAACGAGACGCACGTTCGTGCGGTGGGAGAGATCCCTGATGCGACCGAGAAGCGTGATCGCGGCGCGGGCGAGCAGTCCTCGGATGCCCCCAAGCCCAGGACGACGCGCAACCGCCTGCTGACGATCACGCAGCGCTTTGCGACGTATCGCACGCGCCTGCCGATCTGGTCGCTCCTGATCCTCGCGCTGCTCTTCGTCGGCCCCGTCGCCGCCTTCGAACCCGTCTTCGGCGGGGGAGTGGGTGCCATCGCCGCGGGAGCGGGCGTCATCTGCGGCCTCGCACTGTCCGCCGCCTCGACGCGCTGGCGCTGGGACGGCGTGACGAGCGTGCTCAGCGTCCTGGTCACCTACTTCCTGCTCGGAAGCGCGGCCGCGCTGCGCTCCGAGGCCCTCTTCGGTGTCCTGCCGACCGGCAAGACGCTGCAGGTCATGGTCCTGGGTTCCTTCCGCGCATGGAAGGACCTCCTGACGCTGACGGCACCCGTGTCGGTCTACTCCGGCCCCGCCCTCGTGCCGTGGATGAGCGGCCTCGTCCTGGCCTTCCTCGCCGGCATCATCACCGCGCGCTTTGGCCGCGCGGTCCTGGGCTCCATCCCCGTCGTCCTGATGGGCGTCATCTCCGTCTTCTTCGGACTGTCGCGCCACACCCTGCCCCTGTGGGCGGTGCTGACCTGGTGGGCGCTCCTGGCAGCCTGGTGGGCGGCAGCCGCGCAATATCAGCGCATCACGCTGGGACAGGACGTCCTCGTGGGCCGCTCGAGTGCGCCCGGCGCGGACAACACCCTCGGGCGTCAGTCCCGCTCGACCGTCTACGTGTGGACCCGGGTCATGGGTGCGCTCGCGGTACTCGCGATTTCCGTGGGTATCGCGCTGCCTGCCGCGTCCTACTTGGGTGCCTCAGGAACGCGCGTCGTCGGCCGTGACCTCGTCCAGCCGCCCCTGGATATTCAGGCCTATCCCTCGCCGATGGCGTCGTTCCGCCACTACACGACGGACCTGAAGGATGAGACCCTCCTGACCGTGTCCGATCTGCCTGAGAACCAGCGCGTGCGCATCGCCGCCATGGACGTCTACGACGGCACGACCTTCGGCATGGCGAATAAGCGCGATGACGTGCACACCGGCTATATTCCGGTCGAAACGACGATCCCCGGGCGCCCCGACGGCACCTCCATCGTCACGGTGGAGACCACCGGCATGTCCGGTCCGTGGGTGCCCATCCTGGGTGAGCCCTCGCAGATCACCTTCACGGGTCCTCATGCGAGCGCCCAGAAGAAAGGCCTGTTCGTCGACACGTGGTCGAACGCCGCGCTGACGACGGGCCCCGCGGGGACGATGAGTTATTCCGTGACGACCACCTTCGCCGCCCCCGTGCGCGACGAGGACGTGGCGACCCTGGCGGTCGCGCCCTTCACGATGGCGGACACCAACGTTCCCGAGGCCGTCGCGACGAAGGCGGCGGAGATTACGCAGAACGCGTCCACCGCGCTGGCCGCCGCGCGCGCGATCGAGCACTACCTGTCGACGAACGGCTTCTACCTCAACGAGAACACGCAGTTCTC
>JAHYYD010000006.1:15257-25056 GCA_019425105.1 Actinomycetota bacterium | reverse complement strand
ATACGAGAAGGGCATGGACCTGAACAAGGACCCTAGGCTCATCCGCCACTACTACACCCCACCCAACGGGTGGCGCTCACGCTTTGACGGCCCCTACCCCGACGCCACCCGCACCATCACCCTGACCACCACGTGGAGCGGCACGGCCACCAACCCCTTCACCGGAGAAACCCAAACCATCAACGGCCTCGTCACCACAACGGAAACGACCGGCCCCTTCTACCTCGACCACCTCACCGTCTCAAACACCGACACCTGGGAAGAAAAACAAGGCCACTAAACACGCTGCGCGGCAACAACCCCGCACGCTCTTTCGCTGCGAACCCACATTCATAGCGTGTCGCGCATGCGATGCACAGAGGGGCGGGGCGCGCCGGATCCCCGGCGCGCCCCGCCCCGGGCAGTCTTGGATCGACGACGTCAGTCGTCGTCCTTGCGGTTATCCCAGCGTCGCTCCTGATCCTGGATGAAAGAATCCCAGCCGCCGCCCTTATTCTTCTTCGCCGAGCGGGACTCATCTGCGCCTCGCCCCTGAGCAGAAGGCCTCGAGAACGCGTAGAGCACTCCGGCGACCGTCACAGCGAAACCGACGACCCCCAGGAGGATCGATACGACGGAGTACCCCAGGGACACGGCAGCCACCAGGACGATCATGCCCAGGACTGCACCCGTCAAGCCGAGCGCAATACGGCGAGGAGCGCGAGGGCCTGCAGATCCCGCAGATTCGGATTCTTCGGAGACAGGGGCAGACATCTGCGAGGCCAACGCCGGATCTTCCTCGCGCAAAGATGCTTCCATCTGCTCGAGGATCTTCTTCTCATACTCGGTGAGAGCCATTGGGTGCCCCTTTCACATGGGTAGTACCAACAGCTTAGCGCGTCCGGTATGTCAGAGACGAACTGGCCTTACAGGAGGGTCCCCTGGCGCGCCTCGCTGCCGCCACCATCCAACCCTTGCCTACCCCGGCCTCGTTGATCGGGCGGGGCCTGAGCGGGAGCTGCCTCGCCCGTATCCGCCCCGAAGGAACGCCGATCGGGTGTTTTCTTCCCGATCAGCGTCGCAGGCGCCAGTGCACCGGCACCAAACTTCGTGCGGATCTGATCCATCGCACGCTCGGACGCGGCAGGGCGCTCATCGCGATCCAACGTGACCGCCACTCCCCCGGAGCGCGCCTGCAGACCCTCCACGCGCACACCGAAGAGGCGCACCCCGCCGATCGGCATGGCCTCACGCAAAAAGAGCTCGCGCGCGGCCTTGGCGATGTCTCGCCCCGTGTCCGTGGGCGCCACGAGGCTCACGCTGCGCGTGATCGTATGAAAGTCAGCGCCGCGCATCTTAATCCCGACGGTCCACCCAACGACCCCGCCTGCTCGCAGTCGGCGCGCGCAATCGTGAGAGGCCGCCAGGATGAATTCCTCAATCTGAACCCGCGAGCGCACGTCCTCCTCGAAGGTGCGTTCCATGCCGACCGATTTTTCGGCGCGCGCGGGGCTCACGGCCCGCGGATCAATCCCCCACGCGAGGTCGTGCAGGTGGTGGGCTGCGGCGACTCCGAGGAGCTTCGTCAGGCGCGCGATAGGCGCGTGCGCGAGGTCGCCGATCGTGTCGATGCCTTCGCGATCGAGAACGGCCGCGGTCCGACCGCCCACTCCCCACAGCGCTCCCACCGGCAGTCCGTGGAGGAACGAGACCGTGGCATCGTGGGGAATGAGAAGAAGCCCGTCGGGTTTGGCGTGCGAGGAGGCAATCTTTGCGACCGATTTCGTGGATGCGATGCCGACGGATGCAGGCAGCCCGACGCTCTCGCGGATTCTTGAGCGGATGAGGGTCGCGATTGTCAGGGGTGATCCGAGGCGACGCCTCGCGCCGGACACGTCGAGAAATGCCTCGTCGATGGAGACCTGTTCGAGCGCGGGCGTAATCGTCGCGAGGATCCCCATGACCTCCTGAGAGTATCGGCGGTACAGGCCGTGACTGCCGGGGACGAACGCCGCGTGCGGGCACAGGGCTCGGGCACGCGATGTCGGCATGCCGGCGCGTACGCCCAGGGCTCGGGCCTCGTAGGTGGCGGAGGTGACGACGCCACGCCCCGAGGTCCCCCCAACGATGATGGGCCGCCCGACGAGGCTTGGATCCTCGCGCATTTCGACCTGGGCGAAGAAGGAGTCCATGTCGACGTGAAGGATCGGGGTGGCTGAGTCATCCGATCCCCAGTCGCGTTTCGCGCGCGTATCCCTGGGAGCGTTTGACATGTCACCTCCTGTGCCCGTGTATGGTCTTCGTGGTTACAGTGTCCACCATGGCACGCTCATCTTCGTCACGCGACATCTCTTTCGATACGGATTTCGGCTCGGCGCGTATCCGGTGGGATGGGCCGCGTGCGACGCTCTTCCTGGGTGACGTCGAATCATCCGCGGTTGACACGTCGGACCCCACCTACCTGGAGTTCGAGTACATGCAGCACATGAACGCTGTCGTGTCTTCCCTGTGGGGTGCTCAGGATCGTTTTCGCGCGCTGCATGTAGGTGGTGCGGCGTGCGCGCTCGCCTGCGCATGGGCGGCGTCACACCCGCAGTCCCGTCACGTGGCCGTCGAGGTTGATCGTCTCCTCGCTGAGCAGGTACGTGAGCACTTCCCGATCCCGAAGTCACCCCAGGTCAAGATCCGAGTGGGCGATGGGCGCGTGGTCCTCGACGGGACGCGCGAGGGAAGTGTCGATGTGATTGTGCGCGACGCGTTCGCGTCCGGGGTGACTCCCGATCATCTGCGCACCGTGGAGTGCGCGCAGCGGGTACGCGCGGCGCTGACGGCCCGGGGTGTGTACCTGGTGAACTGCGCGCATGGTGGCGCTGCTAATGCCCGTCAGGACGTAGCCGCCCTGTGCGAGGTCTTCCCCTTCGTCGCGTCCATTCAGGATCCGAAGGTGGGACGAGGCGGCAGACGCGGTAACGTTGTCGCCCTGGCCTGCGCGGATGGCGTCGTTGACGTGGACGAGATCGATCGCGCGCTGCGTATGCTGGCATTGCCCGCCCGCATTACGCGGCCGCGGGACTTGGAGCGATGGGTGGCTGGAACGCCAGCGCTCACGGACGCGCAGATCGGATACCCTCAGGCGGACTAACGAGGCCGTGGCGCGCAGGCGGATACACCGGCTTCAGGGCATGAGCTCAGACTAGCCGCCCACGCATCTCCCTCAGGCGCGGTGGCGCGGCGACGAGGGGCCGGGTCCCTGCCCCCTGCGGCGTGCCTCAACGCGGGCGAGGACATCCTCAACGGTGTCGGGCTTGGCGGGTTCGGCGGACTCCTCGGTGCGCGGTGCCCGCTGAACCGACTCGATCTCCTCGTCCTGGGCACGGGAGACCTGCGCAAGGTAGGCCTCGATCACGTCGCCAATATCCTTCGGTGCTTTCTCGTCGCCGCTGGTCATCGGAGGTTGTCCCATGCCAGGCAGCGGAATCGCACCCGTTCCGCCGGTCCACGCATCGAAGTGCTCCTCAAGAGCGGACACCGTATGCGAAATCTCCGGATTGCCTTCGACGAGCTTGGCGATGTTCTCCTGATCCTGCGCAGCACCTTGCTCGAGGTCGCCGACGGGCAGCGAAAGGTCCGCGAACTTGGCGAATGAGGTCAACAGAGCAGAGGACGCGGCCGGGTAACCAGTGTCCGCCATGTAGTACGGAACCGCGCCGAGGAGCGCGAGCCCACCGATCCCCTGCTGTCCCATACGAATCTGCATGAACGTGGACAGCGGCGAGGGGAACTGCATGTGATTCGAGATCGCGCCAGACCCCGGGGGCAACAGCGACTCGTCGGTCGCCTGCACGTGGACGGGCGTGGGACGCGTGTGAGGAACCCCCGAGGGGACGCCGTGCAATGAGAAGGTAATTTCCACGCCCGCGCGTTCGCAGATCTCTCGGATCGCGGCGGTAAACGACTCCCAGTGGGCGTCGGGTTCGGCACCGTGCAGGACCAGGATCGGGTTCCCCATGTCGTCTTCGACGAGGTCGAGGACGGTTTCGGGCATCACCATGTCCGGGGAGGACACCCAGTTGTCAACGGTCACAATAGGCCGATGGGAACGGTAGTCCATGAGGGTATCGGCGTCGAACGTGGCGACCCGCTCGTTGTGCAGGGAACGCAGCAGCTGGCCAATCGCCATGCGCCCAGCGGCACCAGCGTCAATCGCCCCATCGAAGTGGATGAGGAGAATCTTCGCCTTCGCACCGGCGGCGGGACCGTCGGCATACAGGTCAGTGGCCTTCATACTCACGTCTCCTCCTCATGCTCATGCTTCTGCCTCGTGTCTAACGTACCCGCGTCGCCCCCGCCTCGTCACTCGGGAGCCGTTTTTGAGCTTGGGGCGAAGTCCGCACACGCCCGACGTACTGGAAGCGCCGAAGGCAAAAGTAGGGGACAATAGAGGGCCACAGAATCGAGGAGGAGCCATGGCCACGAACACTCATGATGAGTCGTCGACCGACCTTCCACTGCCCGAACAGGACTTCGTCGACCGCGCGTATGAGCGACTGGACGCATTGCGGGCCTCCTACCGCGAGCGCCAGGGGCGCGTCCACGCCACGCACGGCGTCGGTAACGCACAGGGCTGGACTGAACGCGAGGCCCTGTCCGCGCACCTGGGTGAAATGGCCGCCCGCCTCGAAGGCGTGGAAGAGCGCCTCGTCTTCGGCCGTCTCGACATGGTGGATCGCTCGGTGCGTCACGTGGGTCGCCTGTCCCTGTCGCAGGAGGACGGCACTCCCCTCCTCGTGGACTGGCGCGCTCCGGCCGCACGCCCCTTCTACCAGGCCACGTCGGCTGAGCCGGACGGTGTCGTTCGGCGCCGCCACATTTCGACGCGTGACCGCCGAGTGACCGGCCTGGAGGACGAACTGTTGGATGCGTCGCACGCATCGGGGTTGGAGCTCCAGGGCGAGGGCGCGCTCATGCACGCCCTGAGCGAAGCCCGCGACGGCCGTATGGGCGACATCGTCGCCACCATCCAGTCGGAGCAGGACCGCATCATTCGCGCGTCCGACAAGGGCCTCATGGTCGTTCAGGGCGGCCCGGGTACCGGTAAGACAGCTGTCGCGCTGCACCGCATCGCCTACCTCCTGTATGCCCACCGTGAGCGCCTCGAACGCTCGGGTGTCCTCCTCGTCGGCCCGTCGCGGCTGTTCCTGCGTTATATCGAGCAGGTTCTCCCCTCCCTAGGCGAAACGGGTGTCGTGTCCATAACGCTGGGCGACCTGGTGCCGGGCGTGCATGCTCGCGCCGAAGACGACGAGGCCGTGGCGCGGATCAAGGGGCTTCCGGCGTGGGCGAAAATCGTCAAGGAGGCAGTGCGAGCGCTCGCGAAGCTGCCCGAGGGCGACCAGGTGCTACGCGTGTGGAACCGCGAGGTGACGCTCTCACGCTCCGACGTGGAGACGGCGCGGCGCCGGGCGAAGCGCTCGGGTCGCGCACATAACGTGGCGCGCGAGTCCTTTGCACGCGAGCTCATGGATGTGTTGGCCCTCCGTCTTGCGCGCGAGGCCGGGGATGCCAATTCCGAGGGCGGCGTCGATCCGGAAGTGAAGCGCTCGTGGCTCATCGAGATCCGCGATTCGGCGGATTGTAGGCGCGCGATCAACACGGCGTGGATGCCGACGAGCGCTCAGACGCTATTGCGTCGACTCTATGCGCGTCCGGAGGTGTTGGCAGTGGCGAACCGCAAGGCCGGTTCGCCACTGCGCCCCGACGAACTCGCTGCACTCGTGAGGCCGCGATCGGCGCCGTGGACGGTGTCGGACGTGCCGATCTTGGACGAATGCGAAGAACTTCTGGGTCCCATGCCCACCGCCTCCACGACGTCGCGGGGGACGGATGACGGTGCGGTTGCACGCGCCCGCGAAGCGATCGAAGCGCAAAACCTGGGCGGCGGCATCGTGACAGCGCAGATGCTCGCTGACCAGGTCACGGGACAGGATTCGTGGACGCCCCTGTCCGAGCGCGCCGCGAAAGATCGGACGTGGGCATACGGCCATATTGTGGTCGACGAAGCGCAGGAGCTCTCTCCGATGGCATGGCGTGCCCTGCTGCGCCGCTGCCCCTCCCGTTCGTTCACGGTCGTGGGAGACCTCGACCAGCGGCGTGGTAACAAGCGTCCGCCCACGTGGGAGAAAGCTCTCGGCCCGGCAGCTCGTGCCCTCGCAGCTGAGTACGCTCTGACGGTCTCGTACCGCACGCCCGCGACCCTCACGACCCTCGCTGAAGGCGTGGTCGCCCGCGCCGGCGTGCCCGTGCTGTACCCGATGACTGCGGTACGCGACGTTGAGGACTGCTACCGCGTCACCCACGTGGACGCACCCGAGGAGGCTCCGGCCTCGTCGCGGGAAAATAGCCCACTATGGTGCGCCGTCGCCCAGGCCCAGCGCGAAGCCGAGGAGCGCCTCGACCGCGAGGCGGGCACCTCCCGTGGCCGCATCGCCATCATTGTCGGCAACGAGCGCGCCCGAGCGTGGGGAGCCGACGTGGCCGGCGAGACTGCGCTCTCCGAGCGTGTCTCCCTCCTGTCTGCCGTTGCCTCCAAGGGCCTCGAATTCGACACTGTCGTCCTCGTCGAACCCGCCGAGGTCATGAACGACGGCGTCGGAGACCTCTTCGTGGCGCTCACGCGTGCCACCCACGACGTCCACGTCGTCCACAGCGCACCTCTGCCCGCCGGTATGGAAGAGTGGTAGGAGCAACCACACCCTGACACCGTGTCCCGCTTCGCGTCCGTGTCTGCGATGATGGGGGCATGACACGCGCACTGCTCCTGGAAAACCCGCACGACGTCGCCGACGATATTTTCGCCAAGTTCGGCATTGAGGTAAGGCGCATCAAGGGTGCGCTGTCCGAAGATGACCTGATCGAGGCTCTCGAGGGCGTGGACTACCTGGGATTGCGTTCCAAGACCGAAGTCACCGAGCGCGTGCTGCGTGCGCGCCCCGAGCTCAAAGCCATCGGTGCCTTTTGCATCGGCACGAACCAAATCGACCTGGCCACGGCCACCGAGATGGGCGTCGCCGTCTTTAACGCGCCCTACTCCAATACGCGCTCCGTCGTCGAGCTCGCGATCGGCGAGATCATCGACCTCTCGCGCCGCGTCACGGTGAAGAATTCGCGCCTGCACCGCGGCGTGTGGGACAAGAGCTCAGACGGTGCCCACGAGGTGCGCGGCCACACCCTGGGCATCATCGGCTACGGGAATATCGGAACCCAGCTGTCCGTTCTCGCCGAGGCCATGGGCCTCAACGTCATCTTCTACGACGCCGCCGAGCGCCTCGCCCTGGGCAACGCGACGCAGATGCCGACGATGGAAGCCGTCCTGCGCGAAGCCGACATCATCTCCGTGCACGTGGACGGCCAGGAATCCAACACGAACCTCATCGGTCGCGTCGAGTTCGAGCTCATGAAGCCCGGCGCCCTCTTCATCAACCTGTCGCGCGGCCACGTCGTCGACGTCGACGCGCTGCACGCCGCGCTCGTCTCCGGACACCTGGGCGGCGCCGCCATTGACGTGTTCCCGGAGGAACCGCGCGCCAACGGCGACCCGTTCGCCTCTCCCCTGGCAACCCTTGACAACGTCATCCTCACGCCCCACATCGGCGGCTCGACCGAGGAAGCCCAATACGATATCGGTCGTTTCGTCGCCGCGAAGATCGGCGAATACCAGGTCAGCGGCTCCACCGACATGAGCGTGAACCTGCCGAACCTGACGATGAACGTGGGCAAGCGCTCGCGCTACCGCGTGCGCCTCATCCACCGCAACGTTCCGGGCGTCATGGCGCGCGTCAACCAGATTTTCGCATCCTCCGAGGCCAACGTCGACGCCCAGATCCTCGCCACCCTCGACGAGGTCGGCTACGTGCTCACCGACATCTCGGCGGGCCTCGGACGCGAGGCCCTCGAGGAGCTCAGCCACCTGCCCGAGACCATCCGTTTGATCGCCACGCCGCTGTAAAACTGTCGCGTTCATCGCGTTTCCACCTGGTTAACGCACGCCGTGGTTACGGTATCGTAGGTATACCGTTCCCAAAGGAGGACAGATGGACCTCACGTCGCAGCTGCGCGCCCTGTACGCACCCGGCGTCGCCTACGAGATCGCAACGCCCGCTCAGCCCATCCCCGAGATGGTCCTGGAAGTAGCCTCGCGCTACCCGAAGCGCGCAGCCATCGACTTTTTCGCGCGCCAGCTCACGTACGCGGAGCTCGCCGATGACATGCGCCGGTGCGCGGGAGCCCTCCACCAGGCGGGCGTGCGCCGCGGCGATCGGGTTGCCCTCGTCATGCCGAATTGCCCGCAGCATGCTATCGCCGTTCTCGGCACGATGCTGCTCGGCGCGGTCGTCGTCGAGCACAATCCCCTGGCCCCCGCAGGCGAACTGGAAAGCGAGTACGCTCGTCACGGCGCACGCGTGACGATCGCGTGGTCCAAAACCCTCGAGAAACTCACGTTCCTCGGGCGCGGCCACACCACCTTCTCCATGGACCTGACGTCGGCGCTGCCCACGGCCTCGCGCCTGGCGCTGAAGCTGCCCGTGAAGGCGGCGCGCGAGAAGCGCGAGCAGCTCGCAAGCCCGCGTCCCGGTTGGGCACGCTCCTGGACGCGCGCAATGCGCTCAGCCACCCCCTGGCAGGGCAGCTGCCCGTGCGCCATGGATGACGTGGCTCTCCTTATCCACACGGGTGGAACGACGGGCGTCCCAAAGGCCGCCGCACTCACGCACGCCAACCTCATGGCCAATGTCGAAGAATCGATCGCGTGGGTACCGGTCCTCCACGAGGGGGCCGAGGTCTTCTACTGCATCCTTCCTCTCTTCCATGCCTTCGGCTTCACGATTGGCTTCCTGGCGGGCCTGCGTTTGGGTGCGACGATCGCGATGTTCCCCAAGTTCGACACCGCACTGGTCCTGGCGGCCCAACGCCGCCTGCCGTGCACGTTCTTCCTCGGCGTTCCACCCATGTACGAGCGCCTCCTCAAGGCGGCCGAAGGCACAAACGTCGACCTGTCGTCGATCCACTTCTCCCTTTCGGGTGCGATGCCTCTCTCGGCCTCGCTGGCCGATCAGTGGGAGCACGCCACGGGCGGTCTCATGATCGAAGGCTACGGCATGACCGAAGCCTCTCCCATCATCCTTGGGTCCCCTCTCGCCTCATCGCGCGCACGCGGAGCCCTTGGCATCCCCTTCCCCTCCACGCAGGTGCGCATCGTCGATCCAGAAAACCCCTCCCGCGAGGTGGCCGATGGCGAGGTCGGAGAACTCATCGCACGCGGCCCACAGGTGTTCTCCGGCTACTGGAACCAGGATGAGGAAACCGCCGAAGTCTTCACGGCGGATGGCTGGCTACGCACCGGCGACCTCGTGCAGGTACGTGACGGCTTCATCTACATGGCTGACCGACGCAAGGAGATGATCAACTCCTCCGGCTTTAACGTCTACCCGACACAGGTGGAGAACGCCGTGCGTTCAATGCCGGGCGTTGTGGATGTTGCGGCAGTTGGTGTACCCGCTGGGGAGTCCGGTGAAGACGTCGTCGCAGCCGTCGTCCTCGAGGCAGGTGCCTCCGTCACCCTCGCAGACCTACGCAAATGGGCGGAAAAGTCCCTGGCCCACTATGCACTCCCCCGCCAGATCGTCGTCATGAGCGAGCTGCCCCGCTCGCAGCTGGGCAAGGTCATGCGCAAGAAGGTGCGCGAGCAGATCATGGGCGCGCGCGGGGCGACCTCCGAGGCCGTGGCTGGTGCCCGCGAGGCCGTGGCCGAGGCCGTGGCCGG